>NZ_MWJN01000127.1:0-24768 GCF_002027145.1 Microbispora sp. GKU 823
GTCCGCCTGGCCACCCCCGCCCAACGACGCGCGATCTTCGCCCGCTACGCCACCTGCTGGATCGACGGCTGCCCCCTACCCGCCACCATGTGCCAGATCGACCACGCCGACAACTGGAGCACCGGCGGCCTCACCGACCTGAAACTGCTCGGACCCGCCTGCCAGTTCCACAACCGCGACCGCTACCGCCACCCCGACCGCTACACCCGCCGCAAAGAAGGCACCGACCGCTGGGCCTTCACCTACCACCCGACCCACATAAGAGCCCGGCGACTACGGATCTAGGCGGGCAGGACCCGAGGGTCGGTAGTGGGCTGTCTACGGACTCATCGGGGTAGAGGGAGCGGAGCGGAAGGGAGCGAGGACCGCAGCGAAGGCCCAGCGGAGCGGGCTTCGCGAGGACCGGAGGTTCCTTCCGGCGCAGTGACCGACCCGGCCCACGTGCACCGACCCGGCCCACGTGCACCGACCCAGCCAACGTGCACTGACTCGGCCAACGCTCGTGGACCGATCCGGCAACGTGTACCGACTCGGCCAACAGCCGTGGACCGATCCGGCCGAGGTTCGTGGACACATCCACTAGTCGAACAGCCCTGGCGGGGGGACGGGGGCGAGGACGGCGTCGCCGTCGTGGATGGGAGCGGCCCCCGCGACCAGACGGGTCAGGTCCTCGTCCGCCAGGCATCGAGCCTGGGTGAGGCCGCCCGCCGCCTTCCTGGTGAGTGCCTCGATCGGCAGGTCCCCGGGCGAGGCCGCCAGGACGACGTTGCCGAACCTGCGCCCGCGCAGGATGCCGGGTTCGGCCAGCAGCGCGGCGTGCGGGAAGACACGGCTCACCGTGGAGGCGACCCGCTTGACGAAGGGCAGGCCCTTGCCGTCCGCCACGTTGATCAGCGTGGTGCCGGAGGGGCGCAGGACGCGGGCGATCTCCGCCATGTACTGGACGGTCGCCAGTTCGACCGGCATCGTCGCGCCCGAGAACGCGTCGAGCACGAACAGGTCGGCCGAGTCGTCCCCGAGGTTCGCCGTCGCCGCGCGGCCGTCCGCCACCCGGACCTTCAGGCGGGGCACCGACTTGAGGTTGAGCTGGTCGCGTACGAGCTGGACCAGCCCGGCGTCCGGTTCGACGACGATGTGCCGGGAGCCGGGCCGCCGCGCGGAGATGTAGCGCGGGATCGTGCAGGCGCCGCCACCGATGTGGACGGCGTCGAGCGGGCCTTCGGGTAGGCAGTCGATCACGCTGGCCATGAGCTGCGTGTACGAGAAGTCCAGATAGGTGGGATCGGTCAGATCCACGTACGACTGGGGGACTCCGTCCCTGATGAGCATCCACCCGTCCGGCCGGTCGAGGTCGCGCAGGAGCTCCACCTCGCCGAAGGTCACTGGATAGCGGCCTGGCAACGGTTCTCTGCTCCTTGCCACCTATGGCTCCTTTCGCGTGATATGAGAACCGTATGCGGAACAGGGCCCTGCTCGCCCTCGTCATGGTCGCCGCGGCCATCTTCGTCTTCGGCGTTGCCGGACTCATTGTGTCCGGCAGGGAGGAGCCGGTCTCGGACTTCGTCGCCGCGCCGCGGGGGACGCCCGCACCCGCCGGCCCGCAGACGCTCCAACTCCGCCCGGACACATCTCCCGAGCCGTCCCCCGCAAGCTCCCCGGAGGGCTCTCCCGACGAGACGGCCGCCGCCTATTTCCAGGCCTGGGTCAAGAGCGACTACGACGCCATGCGCGAACTGGTCGACGATCCTCCGGACGACTTCGCGGACCAGCACCGCGAGTTCGAGGACGCCGCACTCTCCAAGTCGCTGCGGATCACGGTCGGCAACCTCGTACGCACCGGGGACGATACGGCCGAGATCCCCTTCACCCAGGAGCGCGACGAGCAGGACGCCGGCACCTGGCGCTTCGACTCCAGCCTGCACCTGGCCGTACGGGATCTCACCTGGAAGGTCGTCTGGACGCCTGCGGTCCTGCATCCGGAGATCCAGCCCGGCGGAAGTCTCGTCAGGACCGAGCCGGACGCCGGGCCGCTTCGGCCGGTGACGAGGGGAGGGCGGGAGTTCCCGCAGAACTCGGGCGCCGAGGCGTACCTCGACAACCTGATGAACCAGGGGGTGGCGCCCACGGCCGGCGTGGCCGTGGGATGGGCGCTGCAGATCGACAATCCGGGCCTGCCGGCGAAGACCGTCCTGTCCTACAAGCCCGAGAAGCGGCCGGTCGGCGTACGGACCACCATCGACTACGCGGTGCAGGCCGCGGCGGCCCGGGCGCTCGACGGCGTGCAGCGGGCCGCCATCGTCGCCGTACGGCCGTCCACGAGGGAGATTCTCGCGGTCTCGGACAAGCTGGGTGACCGGGCGGCGTTCGAGCGCAAGTACGCCCCCGGCTCGACGTTCAAGACGGTCACGGCGGCGGCCCTGCTCAACAACGGACTGTCTCCCGACAGCACGGTGGAGTGCCCTGCGGCCTACCAGATCCCCTTCCACCGGTCGATCCCCAACTACCACAACGAGGACCACGGGACGGTCACACTGCGCCAGGCGTTCGCCCTGTCGTGCAACACCACGTTCGCCCGGCTGACCATCGAGCGGCTGAACGGTGACACACTGGTCGACCAGGCCAGGGCGTTCGGCTTCGGCGTGCAGGGGGAGAGCGCCGGCACGAGCATGTGCGGCAGCCTGCGGCGGCCGGAGAACCCGGACGCGCTCGCCGAGGACTCCTTCGGACAGGGCACGGTCGAGGCGACTCCGCTGTGCATGGCGCTGGTCGCCGCCGCGGTGGAGAGCGGGGAGTGGCGGCCGGCCCGCCCGCTGGCGGACGAGGCGCCGCAGGGGGAGCTGCCGCAGAGCGTGGTGCCCCTGCCGTCCAACGTGGCGGAGGGACTTCGCTCGCTGATGAGCGCGGTCACGGTCGACGGGACCGCCGCCGGTTCGGAGCTGCCCCAGGGGGTCGCGGGGAAGACCGGCACCGCGGAGGACTGGCAGGGCGGTCAGGACCACGCCTGGTTCATCGGCTACCGGGGTGACCTCGCCTTCGCCGTGTTCGTCGAGCACGGCGGCACCGGCCGCGGTGCCGCCGTCCCCATCGCCGCCCGCTTCCTGAAAGCCCTTTAGGACCCTCAGACGCCGGGCCAGGCGAACCGGTGCGTGTGGATCCCGAAGTAGGTGAACGCCTCGGCCCTGGTGACGCCCGGCACCCGCTTGACGTGGTCGTTGAGCACGCTGAGCAGCTCGGCCGGTTCCCGGCACACCACCTCGACGAACAGGTCGAACGAGCCCGCCGTGAGCACCACGTAGATCACCCCGGACAGCTCGCTGATCCGGTCGGCGACCTCGTGCACGTCGCTGTCGACGCGGACGCCGATCAGCGCCATGACCGGCAGGCCCAGCGCCATCGGGTCGGTGACCCCGACGATCTGGACGACGCCCTCGTCGCGCAGCCGCTGCACCCGCTGCCGTACGGCGGGGGCGGACAGGCCGGTGGCCTCGGCGAGCGCGGCGTAGGAGGCCCGGCCGTCCCGCTGCAGCTCGCGCAGCAGGACCCGGTCGATCTCGTCCAGTGTCATGCGACCAGGTCGGCGACGGCGGCCGCGAAGATCTCGTGGTGCCGGTCGACGTCCGCCTCGGTGGTGGCGGGGGACATCAACGCCATGTTGTGGAACGGCGTGAGCAGCACGCCCCGGTTGGCCAGGTAGACGTGCAGGTAGTCGTCCAGGTCGGGGTCGCCGGCCGCGTTCGACTCGCCGCCGTTGCGGGGGGCCGGGCTGGTGAATCGATACTCGGCGCGCGCCCCGAGCTGCGTGACCGACCACGGCAGGCCGTGCGCGTCGATCACCTCCTGGACGCCCTTCGTGAAGCGGGTCGCCAGCTCGGTCATGGCGGCGAACGCGTCGTCGGTGAGCACGTGCTCCAGCGTGGCGCGCATCGCGGCGACCGACAGGGCGTTGCCGGCCAGCGTGCCGCCGACCCCGCCCATGTCGACCAGGTCGAGCCCGTCCATCGCCTCGATGCGCGCGGCGACCTCGGCGGACAGGCCGTAACCGCCGCTCGGGATGCCGCCGCCGATCGCCTTGCCGATCGTCACGATGTCGGGGTGCAGGTCCCACGCCTTCGTGCAGCCGCCCGGGCCCGCCGAGAAGGTGTGCGTCTCGTCGTTGATCAGCAGGCTGCCGTACCGCCGGGTCAGTTCCCTGACGCCCTCCAGGTAGCCCGGCTCGGGCAGCACGATCCCGATGTTGGTGAGGGCGGGCTCCATGAGGACCGCCGCGACGTCGCCGTACGCCAGTTCGCGCTCCAGCGAGGGCAGGTCGTTGAACTCCACGACGCGCGAGGTGACGGTGGGATCGACCGGCGCGCCGACGTTGCCCTCGCGGGACACCTGGCGGCCGTCCTGGTCGACGACGATCAGTACCTCGTCCACGCTGCCGTGGTAGCAGTAGCTGTTCACGAGGATCTTGGGCCTGCCGGTGATCGCCCTGGCCAGCCGGATCGCCCATCGGTTGGCGTCCGTGGCCGTCAGCGAGAAGCTCCAGTAGGGCAGGCCGAACCGGCGGCCGAGTTCGGCGCCGACCCAGGCGGCGTCCTCGGTCGGCATCATCACCGTGGCGCCGCCCCGGCGGCCGAACCGGTCGGCCACGGCGTCCACGGTGGCCTGAGGGGAGTGCCCGGCCATCGCGCCGGTGTCGCCGAGGCAGAGGTCGACGTACTCGTGGCCGTCGAGGTCGGTGACGCGGGCGCCGCGGGCCTCGGCGAGGTAGAGCGGGAAGCCCGCGGCCGTCTTGTTCATCCACGTCATCGGCACGCCGCCGAACAGGTGGCCTCTCGCCTGCTCGTACGCGGCGGCCGAGCGCGGGTTGCGCTCCCGGAACGCGTCGCGCTCGCGGTCGAGCAGCCGGGCCAGGCGAGTACGGTCGATCATCATCCCTGCCTCAGAAAAGATCGCTGCACTCCGTGCAGAACCACGGAATCTGAAGCAAAGGTACACAAACGCTTCCGAATCGTCACCCCATGGCCGCGAGCGTCCGTCGCAGTCCCTCCACGATCGCGGCCAGTCCGACCTCGAAGGACAGGTCCGCCGGCGGGCGTCCGCTTGCGGTCGCGGCGTCGTCGCGGGCGCGCACCGTGGCGGCGAAGACGGGGACCTGCGCGGCCAGCGGCCCGGCGTCGAACATGTCGGGCGGCGCCACCAGGTCGAGCGCCGAGCCGAGGATGAACGACTCCACGGCGACCATCACGGGGATGACCATCGCCTCCGGCCAGCCGCCGCGCCGCAGCCCGCCGACGACCTCCTCGTACATCCGCAGCGTCCGCAGGGCTCCGGTGATCGGCAGCGTGGCCAGCAGGGAGATCGCGGGCGGGTGGGCGGCGAACGCGTCGCGGTAGCCATGGGCCCACCGCACCAGCGCCTCGTCCCAGGGCAGCACGGCGAACATAGAGGCGTCGATGGCGTCGGAGACGATCTCGCGGACCGCCGCCAGGATGTCGTCCTTGCCGCTCACGTGGTTGTAGAGCGAGGACGGCCGCACGCCCAGCCGTTCGGCGAGGGCGGCCATGGAGAAACCCTCGGCTCCGGCGTCGTCGATGAGGGCCAGCGCGGCCCGCGCGATGGCCTCCCTGCTCAACACCGGCTTCGCCGGCCGTCCCACTCGCCGCCGCATTCGGCTCGCAGCCCCCTTCCGCTTTGCCCGCCGACAACCTATCCTCATCCCACTAAACGAACGCCATTCGATTTATCGGGACGCCCATGTCGCGCATCCTGCTTCGCCGCACCCTCTTTCACGGCGGCACCATCTGGACGGGCACCGGCACGACCACCGACGCCCTGTCCGTACGGGACGGCCGGATAGAAGCACTCGGAGCCGCCGCCCTGGCGGGAACCCACGACGACCGTGTCGACCTACGCGGCGGGATGCTGTTACCGGCCTTCGGCGACGGCCACTGCCATCCCGATCACGCCGGGTTCGAGGCGTTGGGCCCGCAGGTCAGAGGGCTGAGCACGGTCGCGGAGATCGTCGAGGAGGTCCGCCGCCACGCCGACGCGCATCCCGGCGACGGGTGGATCATCGGGGGCGGCTACGACGCCACGATCGTCCCCGACGGCCTGTTCGACGCCCGGTGGCTGGACGAGGCGGCGCCCGACCGGCCGGTCGCGCTGCGGGCCTGGGACTACCACACGTTGTGGTGCAACTCCGAGGCCATGCGGCGGGCCGGCCTGGACGCTTCGACGCCCGACACCCCTCGCGGCCGGTTCGCCCGCCGCCCGGACGGCGAGCTGCTCGGAACCATGATGGAGTGGGACGCGGTGGACGCGGTCCTCGCCGCCGCCCCGGCCCGCACCACCGAGGACCTCGTCACCGCGCTCGCCGCCGCCACCCAGGCGTACGCGGCGGCCGGGGTCACCTGGATCCAGGACGCGTGGGTGGAGCACGGCACGGTCGAGGCCTACCTGGAGGCGGCCCGCCGCGGGCTGCTGGCCACCCGGGTCAACCTCGCCTTCCGCGCGGATCCCGTGCGGTGGCGCGAGCAACTCGCCGAGTTCGCCGCCGACCGCGAGCGGGTGCGAACGCTCGGGCACGACCGGCTCACCGCCCGCACCGTCAAATTCTTCATCGACGGCATCCTGGAGAACCGCACGGCGTCGCTGCTCGCGCCGTACAGCGACGATCCCTGCACCCGGGGCATGCCCGTCTGGCCGTACGGCGAGCTGCTCGAGGCCCTGACGGCGGTGGACGCGATGGGCCTGCAGGCGCACCTGCACGCGATCGGCGACGCGGGCATCCGCACCGCGCTGGACGCGATCGAGCACGTGACGCGGGTGAACGGCCCGCGCGACCGCAGGCCGGTGATCGCCCACGTGCAGGTGCTCGCGGAGGAGGACCTGCCCAGGTTCGCCAGGCTCGGCGTGATCGCCAACCTCCAGCCCCTGTGGGCGCGCACCGATCCCCCGATGACGAAGCTGACCTTCCCCAGGATCGGGCCGGATCGGGCCCGGCGGCAGTACCTCATCGGTTCGCTGCTGCGCTCCGGAGTGCACGTATCCTTCGGCAGCGACTGGCCGGTGAGCGACCACCGCCCGCTGGCCGGGCTGCCGGTCGCGGTGACGCGGGAGAACGCCGAGCGTGAGCCGTCCGGTGGCTGGCTGCCCGAGGAGCGGATCGGCATCGAGGAGGCGCTGTCGGCGTACACCGCGGGGGTCGCCCACCAGGCGTTCGCCGAGGAGGAGCGCGGCACCCTGGCCCCCGGAAAGGTGGCCGACCTGGTCTGGCTGGACGGCGACGTCCGGCGGCTGGACCCCCATGACATCGCGGAGACGACGACCGTCCTCGGCACGTGGGCGGCCGGCGTGAGAACCTTCCTCCCAGCCAACAGGAGTGGCGTATGACCGAACCCGCCGGACTGAAGCGCGTCCTCGGCGTTCCCGGACTGACCTTGTTCGGGCTGACCTACCTCGCCCCGGTCGCCGTCTTCACCACCTATGGCGCCGTCACCCAGGTCACCGAGGGCCACCTGCCGGCGGCCTACGTGGTCGCCCTCGTGGTCATGCTGTTCACGGCGTTCAGCTACGGCAGGATGGCCAGGGCGTACCCCACCGCCGGGTCCGCCTACACCTACACCCAGCAGACCTTCGGCGGTCACATCGGCTTCATGACCGGGTGGACGCTGATGCTGGACTACCTGTTCCTCCCGATGATCAACTTCCTGCTCATCGGGATCTACCTCAACAGCCAGTTCCCCGAGGTGCCCCAGTGGATCTTCACCCTGGCGGCGCTGCTGCTGGTGCTCGTGCTCAACGTCGTCGGCATCACGGTGATGAACCGGGTCAACGTCCTGGTCGTCGGGCTGTCGGTGGTGCTGATCGTGGTGTTCGCCGCGCTGTCGCTGAAGCACCTGGCCGGTCACCCGGCGCCGTCGCCCTTCGCGCCCTTCACCCCGGGCTCGGGCGTGTTCGCGGGCGCGGCGATCCTGGCGCTGAGCTTCCTCGGGTTCGACGCCGTCTCGACCCTGTCGGAGGAGGCGAGGGAGCCCCGCCGGGCGATCCCCCGCGCCATCGTGCTCACCACGCTCATCGGCGGCCTGCTGTTCATCCTGGTCGCGTGGATGGGCAGCCTCGTCCACCCCGGGTACGACGACTTCGCCAACGCGGACACGGCGGGTGTGGACATCATGTCCGCGCTCGGCGGCGCCGCGTTCGAGACGATCTTCGTCGGGATCTACGTGGTCGGCGCCTTCGGGTCGGCCATGACCACCCAGGCGAGCGTCTCGCGCATCCTCTACTCGATGGGGCGTGACGGCGTGCTGCCCCGGGCGGCCTTCGCCCGGCTGCACCCGCGCTTCCGCACCCCGATCGTCGCCACCGCCGTGGTGTCGGCGGTCTCGCTCGTCGCGCTGTTCATCAGCCTGGACAACGCCGTGGTCATGGTCAACTTCGGCGCGCTCATCGCCTTCTCCATGGTCAACCTCACGGTCGTCAAGCACTACGTGCTCGACGAGGGGCGCCGCTCGGCCGCCGACCTGGTCAGGTACGGCCTGGTCCCGCTGGTGGGCTTCGCGCTGACGATCTGGCTGTGGACCAGCCTCTCGGGCGTCACGTTCACGGTCGGCCTGATCTGGATGGCGGTGGGGTTCGTCTATCTCCTCGCGCTGACGAGGATGTTCACCCGCAGGCCGCCCGTGATGAGCTTCTCGGATGCGGAACCTACCCTCGCGGCCTGAAAAATGTCCTCTTCAGGTGCTATCTGAGTGGAAACTATTCACATAGACGGCCAGATGTGAGGGAATCATCTCGTTTCCCAGTATGAGGCGGAGGCGAAATGGACCCCACCACTGTGCACGACGCCCTCGCACGGCACCTGCTCGTCGACGGCTACCGTCTCGTGCTCGACCTGGACAGGAGCGCAGGCTCCTGGCTGGTCGACGCCCGGGACGGCCGGAGGTATCTCGACTTCTACACGTTCTTCGCGTCGTCGCCCCTCGGGGTGAACCCGTTCGCCGACGACCCGGAGTTCGTCGCACTGCTCGGCCGGGTGGCCGCCAACAAGCCGGCCAACTCCGACATGTACACCGTCCACCTCGCCGAGTTCGTGGAGACGTTCCGGCGGGTGCTCGGCGACCCCGAACTGCCGCACCTGTTCTTCGTCGAGGGCGGGTCGGCGGCCGTGGAGAACGCGCTCAAGTGCGCCTTCGACTGGAAGAGCCGCTGGAATGAGGCCCACGGCCGCCACCCCGGCCTCGGCACCCGGGTCCTCCACCTCACCCGGGCCTTCCACGGCCGCGGTGGCTACACGCTCTCGCTCACCAACACCGATCCCGTCAAGACCGACAGGTTCCCCCGGTTCTGCTGGCCGCGCGTCGACGTCCCCGCCATCCACTTCGGGGACGTCGAGCGGGCGGAGGAACGGGCGCTGGCGCAGGCCAGGGAGGCGTTCGAGCGGTTCCGCCACGACATCGCCTGCTTCATCGCCGAGCCGATCCAGGGCGAGGGCGGCGACAACCACATGCGCCCCGAGTTCCTCCAGGCGATGCAGGCGCTCTGCCACGAGTACGAGGCCCTGTTCGTCGTGGACGAGGTGCAGACCGGCGTCGGCCTGACCGGCACCCCCTGGGCGTACCAGCAGCTCGGCCTGGCCCCCGACATCGTGGCCTTCGCGAAGAAGGTCCAGGTCGGCGGCATCATGGCGGGCCGCAGGGTGGACCTCGTGCCCGACAACGTGTTCCGGGTCAGCGGCAGGATCAACTCCACCTGGGGCGGCGGCCTGGTCGACATGGTGCGCTCCCGCCGGATGCTGGAGATCGTCGAGCGGGACGGCCTCATCCCGAGGGCGGCCATCCTGGGCGAGAAGCTGCTCGGCGCCCTCCAGGGGCTGGAGGCCGAGGGCCTGGTCGCCAACGCGCGCGGACGCGGGCTGATGTGCGCCTTCGACGTCCCCGACCCCGGAGCTCTGGTCACCCGGCTCCGGGAGGAACGCGCGATCCTGGTCCTGCGCTGCGGCGAGCGGTCCGTACGGCTACGCCCTGCCCTGTCCGTCCAGCCCGACGAGCTTGAGTACGGGCTGGACGGCCTGCGCGCCGTCCTCACCGGGGATCTGGCCGGGGGCTGACGGCGCCGCGGGCGCGGGTTCGCCGCGCCAGCGGCAGATGGCCGTCATCCTCGAGTCCACGCCCAGCTTGGCGTAGATGCGGTTGACGTGGTTCTTCACGGTCTTCTCGCTCAGGAACAGCAGCCGGGCGATCTCGCCATTGGAGCGACCGGTCGCGATCAGCTCCATGACCTCGGTCTCCCGCTTGCTCAGCCCCATTGCGGTGCGGTCGTCGATTCTCATCCGGCCTCCGTAGAAGACGATCAGAGATCGCCGAGGCCCCCGCACGGCGGTTGTGAGGCAGCATAACCCGCATCGTCCACCTTTGGGGAAAAGTGCACTGACTTGCCCGGGTCAACGCCCCCCACGGACCGTGACGGTCTCGAGGTGCGGATCGGCGGCGATCTCCGCCTCGGTGAAGCGCTCCGTGACCCACCCGCCGTGCGAGAACAGGGCCGTCTGGTCGGTGTGGTGGGGCGAGGCGGGGTTGGCGGACAGGGAGTAGGTGAGGACGGTCCGCGTGCGCGGGCCTTCGGGAGTGAGCGCGACGGCCATCATGAAGCTGGATCCGGTGTTCACCTCCGGGTAGCGTCCGTCCGTGCCCAGCGGTCCGCCCGTGCGCACCCGGTCGAAGCAGCCCTCCCCTTCCGTGCAGCCGGGGATCGGGATCGAGGCGTAGCTCTGCGCCTGCCCGGGGGTGAGCGTCAGGGGGATCCTGTTGGACGTGAAGTGGAGCACGGCGTCGGCGAGGGCCTGCCGCACGGCCGGGTCGTCGGTCTTGAGCCCGCTCGGGGTGGTCAGCGGACGCGCGGGATCGAACGGCACCCGCCAGGGGCTGAAGACCGGCTCTCCCGGCTTGGTGGGACGGCCCAGCCGGGTGAAGAACTCGCGCCACAGGACGGCGCCCTCGCCGTCCAGGGTGGCGCGCCCGTTCCACTTCCCCAGCGTCCGGCAGGCCTCGCGCGCGTCCCGGAGTTCGGAGTCGGTACGGCACAGCTTCAGCAGGTCGTCGCGCATGAGCTCGAAAGTGAGGTTGCGCTTGCCGCGCACCGTGGCCTGCAGCGTCTCCAGTGTGAAGCCGGGCGCGCCGAGACCGTCGGTCCCGGACAGCCGCTGGGCGATCATGTCGAGGCTGACCCGGGGACGCGGCTCCAGTTCGGTGCCCGTCTCGCCGTACGCCTTGGGATAGCCGGTGAGCGGCTTCGCCGGGTTCGTCATCCAGTAGGTGTTGTTGGAGTTGGCCACGTAGTCGGCGCGGATCAGCCTCGGCTGGTTGCCCGGCCCGAAGACGCCCGGCACGACGGCGTCTCCGTCCCTGCCCCACATGCACGCGGAGGTCGAGCCGTCCAGGACGTACGCCTCGAGGCCCGGAACGGGCGAGGGCCCGGGCGAGGGCTTGGCGCAGCGCTTCGCCTCGGCGTCGGTGACGTGGGGGACGACCGAGGTGTCGGCGAAGTAGGCGGTTCCGCTCGCGTCGGTGGCGAGGGTGTGGACGAACGGCATCCCCTGGTGGGTCCGCTGGGCCGCCCGCAGCTCGTCGAGGCTGCCCGCCCTGGCCATCGCCAGCCACTCGTCGGCCGCCCGCAGGTTGGCTGCGTTCGCGTCGGCCAGCGCGTACGCGGCCTCGTCGGTACGCCCGACGGCGAGCACCGGGCCGTAGCGGGAGGTGCGGAGCGTGTGGCCGGAGACGGTGCCGTCCGGCAGGGTGACCTCCACCTCCTGCTCGCCCATCGGCTCCGCCCGGCCGTCCACCAGGTAGCTTTGGTCGTCCGCCAGCTTCAGCCGGTAGACGGTGAAGCGCTGGGCGTGGGAGACGGTGTGGGTCCAGGCGACCCTGGCGTTGTGGCCGATCTGGACGACCGGCGTGCCGTACAGGCTGCCGCCGGAGACGTCGAGCACGCCGGGGATGGTGAGCTGCACCTGGTAGAAGCGGCGGATCCCCTGCCAGGGGAAGTGCGGGTCGGCCAGCACCATGCCGCCGTTCCCGCGCGTGGCCTGACGGCCGAGGGCCCAGGCGTTGCTGCCCGCGGCCGGCTTGGGCCGCGGTCCCTCGTCCTCGGCCTCGCCGACCCCGGCGATGGCCTCCTTGAACTGGGAGCTGCCGACCATGCGGTCGAGGTCGAGCAGGTTGTTCCACATGTCGGTGGCGGTGATCGGGCCGACCCACGCCTTGCCCCGGCACGTGGGGTCCGGCAGGTTCTCCACGCCCGTGTCCGCGAGGTAGCGGTTGTATCCGGCGACGTAGCCGTCCACCAGGCGGCGCAGCTCGTCGCTCGGGCCGACCGGCGCGGGCCGGGCCAGCAGCCGCCGTACGACGCCGGATTCGGCGACGCTCTTGTAGTAGACGTCGCTGGCGAGGTTGGCGACCGGGCGGACCGGGTCGTCGGACTCGGCCTTCGGGCCGAAGTAACGGGAGCGTTCGCCGCGCAGCGTCACCATCCAGGAGGCCAGCGTGCACAGGTTGTCCTGGGCGAAGGCGTAGCCGTACCCGAATCCGAGGCCGCCGTAGTCCTTGGCGGTGACGTGCGGGATGCCGTACTCGGTGCGCCGGATCGTGGCCGAGTAACTCCCGTCGGCCGCCGCGGCGGGCACGGGAGGGGCGAGTAACGCCAGCGAGATCGCCGCGGCAGGCATGAGCTTCATGGGACTCCTATTCGAAACGCGCGTTGTCGGGCGTGGTCATGCGCCGCAGCAGCGGCAGCGTCGTGAGGATCACCAGGAGGGAGGCGGCCAGGCCGCCGCCGAGGGAGGCGAAGTAGACGGGTCCGGCATCGCGAACGACGCGCTCTTCATCGCGAGGGCGTCGATGAGCGGCTCGGCCACACCGAAGCCGGCGCCGGCGGCGAGCGCGGCGGCCAGCACGAGCGGCAGCGCCGACTCCAGCAGCACCACCGCGGCCAGGGTACGCGTGGGCGTGCCCGCCAGCCGCAGCAGGGTGAACGGCTGCCTGCGCTCCACCAGCCCGCCGCCGGCCGCCACCACGAGGCCGCAGGCGCCGGCGATCAGGGTGAGCCCGACCATGGCCAGCGCGACGTTCTCCGCCCGGGTGTACAGGTCCGCCCTGACCTGGGCGACCTCGGCGAAGGTCATCGGCGCTTCGACGGTGTAGCCGGCCAGCAGGGTGCGCAGCCGCTCCAACGTCGCGGGATCGCGTGTGGTGATCATGACGGCCGCCAGGTCGAGCCCGTCGGCGGAGGCGGGCGGGCTGGCCGGGCCCGCCAGCGGAAGGAGTCTGTCGACGGTGAGGGGGTTGTCGGCGCCGACGATGCGGGCGAAGTTGCCCGCCACGGCCCGGGCGCCCCTGCCGTCGATGTTCACAGGGCAGCGGCCGAGCACGGGGGAAGCGGGCCAGATCGGAGCACTCGACGACGTACGGCGCGGGCGGCGGGCCGTCGGGCCGCGGGGGGACGACTTCCATGTCCGCTCTGGCGTAGATCGGCAGCACGTCCACGCCCGGGCGGGCGCGCAGCCGGGCGAGCAGCTCCGTCCCCGCCCGCGGTGACAGGCCGGAGACGCCAGGCCGGGAGAACCTGGCGCCCAGGACGTCGTTGAGCGTGCCCCCGGCCACCTTCTGCTGCCCGGCGACCACCGTCGGCACGAGGGCGGCGATCGTCGTCCCGATGAACACCGCCAGCACCAGCCCGCTCACCGACCTGAAGGCGGTCTTCGGATCGGCGGCCAGGCGCCGCGCGGCCAGCAGTGTCGCCCCGCCCCGGGTCAGCCGGGCGGCCAGGCGTGCGGCGACCATGGTCAGCCAGGGGCCGGCCAGCATCAGCCCGGCCATGACCAGCGCGAGCGCGACGAAGGCCAGCAGATCGTCGGGCTTGCCGTTGCGGTACACCGGGCCCAAGAACATCCCCAGCCCCGCCAGCAGCGGGATCACCCGCCACGCTCGCGGCGGGGACGCGGCGGTCTTCCTCGCCACGCCGAGCGGCGAGATCCGCACCCGGCGCAGCGACCACAGGGCGGCGCAGGCCGCCACCACCGGCACGCCGCCGAGCACGGCCGCGTACTGCCAGAGGTGCGGGGCGACCAGGTCGGGGAAGAACCGGGCACCGGTGATCCGCACCCCGGTCACGGCAGGCCGTACGAGCTGGAAGATCGCGAAACCGGCCAGTGTGCCGGTCAGCGCGCCCAGCGCGGCGTCCACCGCCGCGAGCACGTTGACCTGCCGCGTGGTGGCGCCGACCAGGCGGATCGCGGCGAAGCGGGTCTCGCGGCGAGCCGCGGCCAGCCGGGTGGCGGTGCCCACGAGCACCAGCAGCGGGACGATCAGCCCGACGGCGGCGAGGCCGAAGCCGAACCGGTAGACGTCCGCGCTCTCGTCGACCGCGGGCATGGTGGAAACCGTGTCGACCTGCCTGGCCCCGGGCATGGCGGCGACCTGGTCCGGCGTCCGTCCCACCACGACGACCAGCTCGTCGGGCCCGGACAGCGCCGCGTCGCCGATCAGCCCGGCGCGGGTGCCGGGGAAGCGGGCGGCCAGTTCCTCAGGGGGTGCCGAGTCCAGCAGCGCGGCCAGCGCGGGCGAGGCGTAATACTGCCCCGGGCCGGGCATGCGGGACAGGCCGGGGACGACCGGTGCCCGGGCGCCGAGCGCGGCGGCGTCCAGCCTCTTGATCGTCCGGCCCCCGTAGAAGTCCTCGTGGTAGTTCCACAGCGCGCCGTCGGCCGTCGCGTCGAGGGCCCAGCCGCTGGGCGCCGAGCCGTTCGTGCACTCCCAGCAGGCACGGCCGCCGGTGGCCTGGAAGGCGTTGAACAGCGACAGCGTGGCCAGCAGCACGGCGACGCCCGCCGCCACCCCGGCGACGATCAGCGCCAGCCTGGCCGCCGCCTCCCTGCCGCTGCTCAGCGACAGCCGCAGGCCCAGCCGGATCATCGGACGGCCCCGGTCGTGTACGGGTCGGAGACACGGCCGTCGCGCACCACGACCTCCCGGTCGGCGCAGGCGGCCACGCGGGCGTCGTGGGTCACCACGATCACGGTGGCGCCCTCCTCACGGGCCAGGCCCACCAGCAGGTTCATCACGTGCTCGCCGGTGAGCGTGTCCAGCGCGCCGGTCGGCTCGTCGGCGAAGACCACCCGAGGCCGGGTGACCAGCGCTCTGGCGATCGCCACGCGCTGCGCCTGCCCGCCGGACAGCTCCCCGGTGCGCCGGCCGCCCAGGTCGGCCAGCTCCAGCCGCTCCAGCCATTCGGCCGCCCGCCGCTCGGCGTGCTTTCTCCTGGTACGGCCCAGCAGCAGCGGCAGCATCACGTTGTCGGTGACGGTCAGCTCCGGCACGAGCTGGCCGAACTGGAAGACGAAGCCGAAGGCGGTGCGCCGCAGTTCGCTGCGGCGGCCGTCGTCCAGCGTGTCCAGACGGCGTCCGTCGAACCACACCTCGCCGCTGTCCGGCGTGAAGATGCCGGCCAGGCAGTGCAGCAGCGTCGACTTGCCCGAGCCGCTGGGACCCATGACCGCCACGACCTCGCCCGCGGCCACCGACAGGTCCGCCTCCCGCAGCGCGGGCGTGCTGCCGTAGGAGCGGCTGACCTTCCGAGCCTCGATGATCACGACGCCCGTACCGTCTCGGCCAGGGCCCCCAGCCGGGCCTGGGTGACGTCGATCCATCGCAGGTCCGCCTCCAGGTGGAACATGGCGTGGTCGGCCAGCAGGGCGTCGGTCAGGGAGCCGCCGCGCTTGACCTCCGTCAGTTCCCGCATGCGCCGCATGTGCGTGGCGCGCTGCGCGTCCAGGTAGCCGGCCGCGTCCCGGCCCAGCATCAGCGCCAGCACGACCTTGGTGAACAGCACCGTCTGCAGGTACGGCTCGGCCGCGACCGGCTCGGCCAGCCACGTGGCGACCTCCTGCCTGCCCAGGGGAGTGATGGCGTAGCGCTTGCGGTCCGGCCCGTCGCCCGGTTCGCTCTGCCCGGTGACCTTGCCGTCCCTGGCCAGGCGGCCGAGCGTGGAGTACACCTGCCCGAACGGCAGTGGCCTGCCCCGGCCGAAGAAGGTGTCGTAGTCGCGTTTCAGGTCGTATCCGTGGCTCGGCTCCCGTTCGAGCAGGCCGAGCAACGCGAGGGGAACGGTCATGCCCGCAGTCTATACACCGAGGGTATATACGCGGGTGATAGCTGCCGATGAAAAAGCGAACGGCCGGTCCGTCGGGACCGGCGTTCGCCATTGGGGTGAGTGATGGGACTTGAACCCACGACATCCAGGACCACAACCTGGCGCTCTGCCAGCTGAGCTACACCCACCATGTCCGCCGTGCGAGGCGTACGAAGAAAGTGTAGCGGTATTTCGGAGTCCTCCGCGCCCTCAATACCGCTCGCCCTCCGCGTCGGGGCGTCAGGACCCGGAGACGGTCTCCGCGACCTCGCGGGCGGTGGCGGAGTCGGGGCCGGGCTGTGGCACGAAGACCGCGGCCCGGTAGTAGCGCAGCTCCCGGATGCTCTCGGTGATGTCGGCCAGGGCGCGGTGCCCGCCCTGCTTCTCCGGTGAGGCGAAGTAGACCCGGGGATACCAGCGGCGGGCCAGTTCCTTGATCGACGAGACGTCGACCATCCGGTAGTGCAGGAACGCGTCCACCAGCGGCATGTCCCGGGCGATGAACGCGCGGTCGGTCGCGATGGAGTTGCCGCACAGCGGCGCCTTCTTGGCCTCGGGCACGTGCGAGCGGATGTAGTCGAGCACGACGGCCTCGGCCTCCGCAAGGGTCACCCCCGTCGCGAGCGCCCGCAGCAGTCCGGAGGTCGTGTGCATCTCGCGCACGACCTCGGACATCTGCTCCAGCGTCTCGGCGGGGGGCTTGATGACGACGTCCACGCCCTCATCCAGCTGGTTCAGCTCGCTGTCGGTGACGATACAGGCCACCTCGATCAGCGCGTCACGGCCGAGGTCGAGCCCGGTCATCTCACAGTCGATCCAGACCAGCGGGTCAGTCATGGCTCAAGAGTAATGCTGAAGGGTAATGCGGACGTCACTGAGATTGGAGCGAGTCCTCGACGCGCTTGATGACCGACTGGTCCAGGTTGTCCGGCACCGAGACGTACAGCATCGCGGGACGGGCGTTCTGACCGCGGTCCACCAGGATGATCGCGCCCTTCTCCTTCTTCCACTTCAGGTTGTTGGCCTCGGCGACCTTGGTGAAGTCCATCTCGAACTCGAGGACCCAGCCCTGCTTGCCGCTCACGGTCAGCGCCTCGTTGCGCAGGATCTTGCGATCGTGCTGGATGCCGTACCAGCCCTGGTCGTAGGTGAGCAGCAGCCCTTGAGCGAGCCGCCCGAGGCCCTGGGCGCCGCTGTAGGGGAAGATCTGGGGCACCTCGGCCGTGTAGACGCTGCCGACCCAGTCGTTGCCCCTGCCGTCGTAGTTCGCCTGGGATGTCGCCTGGCAGCCGCTCGTCCACAGCGGACTCGTCGGGTCGGCGGGGTTGTTGACGTCCTTCGACTCCGGCACCTGCCACTTGTCGCCCGGGTACGCGTACGACAGGCCGGTCGCCGGGTCCTGGATGCGGCCACCGGACGGCTGGGGGAGCTGGGGCAGCGGCGGGGCGGACTGCTGCGGTTCCTGCCGGGGCGGCACGGTCTGGTCGAGCTGCGGGGCCGTCGCGGTTGCGTCCGGCCGGGCGACGGTCACGCCGGCGCGATCGCGCAGGACGATGACCGCGCCGCCGATGACCAGCGCGAGCACGACCACCGCCGCGATGCCGCCCACGATCCACGGCCAGACCGGCGCCGTACGCCGCGGCGCGCCGAACTCGGGCATCGGAAGCTGTGCCGTGTGGTTCGGAGGCCCCCACTGGGGTTGCGTCCACTGTGGGGCCTGCTGCGGGACATGCTGAGGAGCCTGCTGTGGGGCCTGTTGCGGGGCCTGTTGCGGGGCCTGAGGCGGCGCCCCGGCCTCCTGCCCGTGAGCGTGGGTGGCGTCGGTCCACTGGGTGCCGTCCCACCAACGGAGGAGAGGGGAGCCGTACGGGTCCGGATACCAGCCGGCGGGGGTCGTCGTCATGCGCGCCACACTAATGAAATCAGCATTTGTAGGTGAAACTTGCCCTGTCCTGGATCGGCTTTCCGGACGTCGTGGGGGACAGGACCCGGAGCGTGGCCGTGCCCTTGAACGACCCCGATCCGGTCACCTTCCAGTGCAGGGGGAGGTCCACCGACGTGTCTCCCGAGGAGATCCGCTGCTCCTGCTCCAGCGGCTTGCGGTCGTCGCTGCGGATCCAGAGGTAGCGGATCGTCCCGGCCTCGCCGTTGGTCGTGACGACGCCGACGAAATCGGCTCTGCCGTCGCAGCGCACCGTCTTCTTGGGCGCCTTGACGTCGACGTCGCTCACCGCGAGCGGCGCGCCCGGCGTCTGACGCAGCCACAGGATCACCGCCGCGATCAGGATCGCCAGCAGCAGCGTCCCCGCCCACGCCGTCGTACGCCTCCGGCGCCGCCGGGGAGCCGTCTCGCCGGTCTGGGTGGCCGTGATGGCGTTGGAGGTCTGCCCGGCCCGCCAGATCTGCGCCGCGGTGGTCTCGGTGGGCACACCCGGCCCGAACCGCATCATCACGTCGCCGGGGGCGTCCGCCGCACCTGGCAGGTCGAGCAGGGTCACCGCCTCTCCGCCGGAAGAGCCGGCCGCCGCGCCGGCGGGGAACTCGGGGGACGCGGGCGCGGAGAAGCCGTGTGCCGCCTGGGCCAGCCGTTCCCTGCCCAGGCCGGGGAACGCGTCGCGCTCGGCGAGCAGGGTGTCTCGCGCGGCGGCCAGCCCATGGGCCGCGGCGCGTCCGCGCGCCGCAGCGCCGCCGCGGCGTGCCCCTGACCGCAGTTCGCGGCCAGCGCGCCGGCGAGCGCGACCCACGCCGCGACGTCCTGCTCCGCGGACGCGTGCTCGCCCCGCAGCGCCCGCAGCAGGCCGCGCTCGGCCAGCAGCACCGAGCCGTCCTCCCCGATCACGACGGTTCCGGCATGCAGCGCGCCGTGAGCCGACCCGGCGGAGTGCACGGCGAGCAGCGTCTGCGCGGTCTCCAGGAGCACGGTCGCCGCGCCGCCCGGGTCCAGGCGGCCGGCGGCCATCAGATCGGCGACCGCCGGCGTCGCCCGCGCGGTGATCAGCCAGACCTCGTCACGCGCGGCCACCAGGTCGATCACGGGCAGCAGCCCGATCGGGCCGCCTCCCTGGAGACGCACGTCGGCACCGACCGCCGCGACGAGGCGTTCACGTGCCTCGGCCGTCGCGACGGCCCGGGGATCGAAGCGCAGCACACCGGACGGCCGCCCGTCGGGGGAGACGGCGTCCGCCCAGGTGCCGACCTCGCTGGGCCGGGTGCGGCCGGTGAGCCGGTGTCCCGCGACCGTCACGCCTTCTCGCATGCTCACATGGCCAGTGTGGCGGGAACCAGGCCGGTCGTCACCAGGCGGCGCCGGGTGAGAGCGTCAGAGTGGGCGGGTTGTCGGTCGGGGGGATCGGTCGAGGGCTGCGTCGAAGGCTGCGGCGAGGGCTGGGTGGAGGGCTGCGTCGTGGGCGGATTGGAAGTCGGCGTGGGCTTGGGCTGCCTGGTCGTCGGCGGGTTGCCGGGCGGGTCCACCGTGACCGTGGGCTCGTCCGAGGGAACGGGCTTGGGCGAGGGCTTCGGCGTGGGCTTGGTGGTGGGTTTGGCCGTGGGTCTGGTCGAGGGCTTGGCGGTCGGCTTCGGCTTCGGCGAGGGGCTGGGCCTGCGGGTCGGCTGGGTCACGGTGGGCTGCACGGCCGGCGTCGGGGACGCGCCCGGCTTGGGGCTGGTGGCCGCCGGGGTGGGGGTGGCCTCCTCCGGCTCCTCGGTCGGCTCCTCGGTGGGGTCGCCGCCGGAGTCGTCCTCGACCTCGATGGACGAGGGATCGACCGCGGGCGGGCTCGACGTCTCGATCGTCGTCCCGGCCTGCAGGGTCGTGCCGCCGCTCACGGTCTGGACCAGCGCCACCGTTCCGCCCGCGATCACGACCATCCCGGCGAGGGTGAGGCCGATCTTCATGCGGGTCTGGCTCAGCAGCCCGCCGAGCCTCGTCTCGGCCAGCGCGGTGCCGGTCTCCGGGGCCTTCTCCTTCAGCGGGAAGAACGGCACGAGCAGCCCGGCGAGCGCCGCGAGCCGGCGCCGTCCGCGCTCCTCCCAGGCCGGGCCGTACGCGCCGGAGGCGACGGCCTCGAGCTCCCGCAGGAACTCCTCGGCCGACGCGAACCGGTCCTCCGGCCGCTTGGCCATGCCGCGCTCCACGAGGTCGCGCAGCGGGGGCGGCACCTCGTCGACCGGAGGAGGGGTGGCCTGGTGCTGGCGGGCCAGCGCGGCCATGTTCTGCGCCCGGAACGGCCGGCCGCCGGTGAGGCACTCGAAGAAGACGACGGTGGCGGCGTAGACGTCGCTCGCCGGTCCGGCCTTGCCGCCCGACCACTGCTCCGGGGCCATGTACGGCGGCGTCCCTGCCGCCCTGACCCCCTCGCCGGACTGCGCCGCGATGCCGAAGTCGACGAGCTTGCTGGTGCCGTCGGCCTCGACCATGACGTTCTCGGGCTTGTAGTCCCGGTGGACGACGCCGATGGAGTGCGCCGCGGCCAGGCCGAGCAGCGAGCCCTTCAGCACCGTCAGCGCGGCCTCGGGGCCGGTCGGGCCCTCGGAGCGGAGCATCGCGCGCAGCGAGACGCCGTCGATGAGCTCCATGACGATGGCGGCGCCGCGCGCGGTCTCGACGTACTCGTAGAAGCGCGCCGCGTGCGGATTGGGGTCCATGGCGGCGAGCAGGCGGGCCTCGTGCCGGAACCGGGCGACGAAGTGGAGGTCCGCCATCAGCTCGTCGGACAGGTACTTGATGGCCACGGGGACGTCGTCGGCGTCGTGCCGTGCGAGCACCACCCGCCCGGCGCCCCCCGTGCCGAGTTCACGAATCTCCGTATAGCCGGGGACGCGCCAGGCGCCCGTCTGGCCGTGCATAACGGTCTGTCTCCTCATCGCCTGGGGCCCCCGCCAAATGACGAGACCGTAGCTTAGTGACGGACCGCCCAATGCGCCGAGAAGTCATGATTTAGTCAGTCGCTCCTGTCAGGAGCGGTGGCCCCGATCCTCGACGTGCGGGGGAACCGGGATGCCGGGCGCGAGGCGGGGGTCGGGCTCGGGAACGCCCCACGACACGGTGAGCGGCAGCACGCCGGCCCAGACGGGCAGGTCGTAGTCCTCCTCGTCGTCCTTCGGCGGCCCCTGCCTGACCTTCACGGACGCCTCCTCCAGGGGCAGGGCGACCACGGCGGTGGCGGCCATCTCCTTGCGGTCCGGCAGGCGTACGACGTCCCACTGCCCGGGGGCGAGCTGCTCGGTGATGGCCCGCAGGCCGGCGAGCCGCTCCTCGGGGTCGTCCACCATCCGGGCGAGGCCGTAGACCATCGCGGACCGGTAGTTCACGGAGTGGTGGAACGCGGAGCGCGCCAGCACGATCCCGTCGAGGTGGGTCACGGTGACGCAGACCGGGTTGCCGAGCGCGGCCCGCAGCGAGGTCGCGCCCGTGGAGCCGTGCAGGTAGAGGGTGTCGCCGATCCGCCCGTAGCCGCTGGGGATCACCATGGGGGACCCGCCGGCCAGCACTCCGAGGTGACAGATGAGCCCGGCGTCCAGGATCGCGTACAGGTCGGCGCGGTCGGTGCGGGCGCGGTCCTTCGAGCGGTTAAGGGTGGTACGGGCGGTTGTGGAGAGCATGTCCGTTACGTTAGGTCGAAGTGGACCGGTGGAACACGTCCACTCTGCGCCGATACGGAGAGACCACTTTGCGCCTGACCATCGATGTGCCGCTGGCGGTGGACCGCGAGTCCCCGGTGCCGCTCGCCGTCCAGGTGGCCGGCCAACTGCGGGAGGCCATGCGCACCGGCCGGCTCAGGGCGGGGGAGCGGCTGCCGTCCACGAGGGGCCTCGCCGCCCTGCTGGGGGTCAGCAGGACCGTCGCGACCGACGCGTACCAGCAGTTGTACGCCGAGGGGTGGCTGGACGGGCGGCACGGCTCGGGCACCTACGTGGCCGACGACACCCTGCCATACGAGAAGCCCGTCGCGCAGGCGGCCGAGACCCGCGGGGCCGTCCACCGCGCGCCGGCGCCCCCGGGAGTGGTGGACCTGGCGGCCCCGGGCCGGCCGTGGGTGCTCGGGTACGACGAGGCGGCCTGGCGGCGGGCCTGGCGCTCGGCCGGCGAGCTCGCGCTGAACGCGTTCCCCGACCCCTACGGCCATCCGGAGCTGCGTGAACTGCTGGCCGAGCACCTGCGCAGGGCCAGGGCCGTACCGGTGGGCGCGGGGAACGTCATGGTCACCAGGGGCACCGGCAACGGCCTCGACCTGATCGCCGCCACGCTGCTCGGCCCGGGAAGCCGGGCCGGGGTGGAGGAGCCGGGCTGGCGGGCCGCCCGGCGGATCTTCGCCTCCCGGGGCGCGGAGGTGGTGCCCTGCCCGGTGGACGAGCAGGGCGTGATCGTCGAGGCGCTCCCCGACGACCTGCGGGTGCTCTACACCACGCCCGCGCACCAGTTCCCGGTCGGCGGCAGGCTGCCGATCCCGCGCAGGGAGAAGCTGCTCGCCTGGGCGCGCAGGACCGGCGCGATCGTGGTCGAGGACGACTACGACGCCGAGTTCCGCTACGACGTCGCGCCGCTGCCCGCGCTCTACGGGCTCGACCCCGGGCGGGTGGTGCTGCTCGGCACGCTGTCGAAGTCGCTCGGTCCCGACGTCGGGCTCGGCTGGCTGGTCGCCCCCGCCGGCCTGCTCGACGCCGTCGCCGAGCGCCGGATGCACCTCGCCGACCGCACGTCCGGGCCGGTCCAGCGGGCCGTGGCGACCCTGCTGGAACGCGGCGACCTCGACCGGCACCTGCGCAGGATGCGGCTGGAGTACGCCCGCCGGAGGGCGGCCATCGTCGAGGCGCTCGGGCCGTACGTGCGGGGCGACACGGCCGGGCTCCACGTGATGGTCACCCTGCCCGCCGGCGTGGTCCCCGGCCTCGTACGGCAGGCCGGGGAACGCGGCGTGCTCCTGGACACCACCGAACCCCACCACCTCGGGCCGCCTCGGGTGCACGGCCTCGTGCTGGGCTACGGCTCGGCCTCCAGGGCCGACGTACGGCGCGGGTGCGCGGTGATCCGGGAGCTCATACCTCCTGAAGGAGCCTGAGCTCGCTCCTGGGCAGGGGGACCTCCAGGTTGAGCGCCTCCTCGCCGATGATGCGGGCGATGTCGATCGATCCCGGGTCGCCCTCCCTGGTGCCCGGCACCTGGGAGTGGCCGAAGTGGCCGCCCCGCGCCCACAGCCGTTTGCTGCGCTCGGCGGCCAGGGAGTGCGGATAGGGCAGCGGAGGGCCGGCTGGCCAGCGGCGCGGCACCTCCCAGGAGTCG
Source organism: Microbispora sp. GKU 823 (assembly GCF_002027145.1). Taxonomy (NCBI): domain Bacteria; kingdom Bacillati; phylum Actinomycetota; class Actinomycetes; order Streptosporangiales; family Streptosporangiaceae; genus Microbispora; species Microbispora sp. GKU 823. Next base: position 23,450 of record NZ_MWJN01000127.1, read on the forward strand.
AGCCAGGCCAGGATGTCGTCCAGGCCGTCGAGCTTGGTGTCGGTGAACGGTTCCCTCGCCGAGCCGATGACTTGGATCTGCACGCAGACCCGTCCGTTCCTGCCGCGGTCCGCGGCGAGCCCGCCGCCCGCCCTGGTGGGCGGGAGCAACTGGACGATCTCCCCGGTCACCGGGTTCCACACCAGGTGGGAGGGCCGGCGGAGCTGGATCAGCCGCTGGGCGACGGATCTGGCCGAGACCCCTTGGGGATCGGCGGGCCAGATGAACCAGACGGTCCTCGGGGCTCCTCCGAGCATCGCTCCGGAGTCCCCGGGGGAGGGAAGTCGGCTTGCGCCGGGCAGCCATGCTTGGGCCACAATGCCCCCTCAAATCCTCGGTCGCGTCGTTTTTCCCCTTTCAAACTTCCGCTGACACCTCGCGAATCCTGATTGTTACTGGCGGGTGCCAATCTTCCAACTTTGGTGTAACAACTGGTGATCCTGTGACGGATGCGTCAGGAAGAGGGGGTGGCCGCGACGTCGCCGGCCGGCGGCGGGCTGTCGCCCGATCCGCCCGACGACCCGCCTGGGGACTCGGTCGTGGGACGGGACGTGGGACCGGTCGTGGTGTCGGAGGTCGGGTCGGGCACCGGGCCGGCGTCGCCGTTCCCCTCCCGGCCGTCCCAGGCAACCCGGCACGAGGGCCGGCCGGCCGAGTACTGGCCGGCCGTGGACTCGAAGGTCACCACGCCCCTGCCCGCGACGCCGGGATCGACGACGGCGAGCGTGACCCGGCCGCTCGCGCCCGCGCGGAGCCTGCCGTGCCGGGGCGAGACCGCGATCCCGCCCGAGGTGACCGCCGTCCACTCGACCACGGCGTTGCGCGCGGCCAGCGTGATCGACGCGCCCGCGGCCCCGCCCAGGTCTCCGGGGCACAGCGCCGTCAGCGCCGGCTTGGGCGCGCGTGGCGTACGGGTGGGAGACGTGGGAGACGGCCGCGACCGCCCCGAGGGTGCGGTGGTGTGGGGCGGGGCGGTCGCGGCCGATTGGGGGGAACCGTCCGGTGGGGGTGTCTCGTCGCCGGAGGCGGCGGGTGTCGCCGTGGGCGGGTCGCTTTCCTCCGGGCCCAGCGCCAGGTCTTCGGAATCTCCGGGGCGGGGTTTCCGGGGGCAGGGTCTCCGGGTGCCGCCGTCGGAGGTACGCGTATCGCCTCGAGCCGTTCGGCCGGAGCCTGACCGGAGACCAGCGCGAGCCCACCGGCCGCGCCGAACACGCAGACGGCGGCGAGCATGACCGGGGCGGTCCGCAGCGGGCGGGAGCGGGCCCGCCCGCGGCCTGTCC
>NZ_MWJN01000128.1:0-24678 GCF_002027145.1 Microbispora sp. GKU 823
GGGCTCGGCCGCGGTCACGATCGGGGTGCGGCGCTGTCCGACGGCGGCGGGCAGGCGGAACCCGCGGTCGCGGCCCAGTCGCCGTCGGCCACCCCCGCCGCGACGTCACCCACCCCGCCGAGGAAGGTCTCGCCCAGTCCGTCGCCCCGGCTGTCCAGGACACCGTTCCCCAGGGCGTCTCCCACGCCGTCCACGCGCCGTGTCTACCGGAGCTACCAGGAGTGGCTGGCGGCCTTCGACCGCGCCGTGCAGGAGCAGGAGAGCCGGGGCGGCATCGAGCCGAAGCTGGCCAGCGAGGCCCACGAGGCGATCAGGAAGACGGCCAGGGACCTGTACAGAGGCCGGGGCGGGGACAGGGGAGACAAGGCCGCGCGGCGCGTCGGCGACCTGCTCATCAAGCTCCGGAGGGCGCACCAGACCGGCAGGCTCGCCGACGGCCCGCTGGTCGACTTCCTGAACGCCACCGGCCTCAGCGCGCGGGAGGACGACGACTGAGGTCCTCCACGGGCCCGACGTCGCGGGTCCACGAGCCCAGCACGAGCAGGGTCTTGGTGCCGGTCACGTCGCCGGCGCGACGCAGCCGGTCGATGACCTGCTGGAGGTGGCCGAGGTCGCGGACCCGGACGTGGATGAGCGCGTCCGGGTCGCCGGCGATGGTGAACACCTCCTGCACCTCCGGCACGTCCGTGGCGGTACGGACGATCTTGCCGACCGGGGTCGTGCCGGGATAGCGCAGTTCGGTGAACGCCTCGATGCCCCAGCCGAGCTTGGCGTAGTCGATCCTGACCGTGAAGCCCGTGATGACGCCGATCTCGCGCAGGCGGTCGACCCGCCGCTTCACCGCGGCCACCGACAGGCCGATCTCGGCGGCCATCTCGGAGAAGGTCCTGCGCCCGTCCTCGCGCAGCAGGCGCAGCAGCCGGTGGTCGATGTCGTCGATCTCCGCCATGGCACGCTCCCTCTCCAAACGGTGTCGGCGCAAGAAACAGTAGCGTCCAAGGCCTACTTTTCCTTATTCTTGCGTCTTTTCGATCGTTTCTCGCGTGATGCTTGCGCGTGCGCCCCGGATGTTGGTGTGCTGTGGGTCACCCCCCAACTCAGGAGGTACGCCCGTGTCCACGCCTCCCGTCTCGCTCGACGACAAGTACGCGGCCGAGCACGGCACCGTGCTGATCTCGGGCATCCAGGCCCTCGTACGGCTGACCCTGGAGCAGCGCCGCCTCGACGCCGAGCGCGGCCTGGACACGCGGGTCTTCGTCTCCGGATATCCCGGCTCCCCGCTCGCCGGCGTCGACCTGGAGATGGCGAGGGCCGCGCGGTTCCTCAAGGAGGCCGGCGTGGTGGCCCGGCCCGGCCTCAACGAGGAGCTCGCGGCCACGGCGGTCGCGGGCACCCAGCTTCTCGCCCAGGTTCCGGGCCGCCGGCACGAGGGAGTGACCGGGTTCTGGTACGGGAAGAACCCGGGCCTCGACCGGGCCGCCGACGCGATCCGGCACGGCAACCTCGCCGGCACCGCGCCGCTCGGCGGGGCGGTGGCCTGGATCGGCGACGACCCGGGCAGCAAGTCGTCGACCGTGCCCAGCTCCTGCGAGCCGATGTGCCAGAGCCTGTCGATGCCGCTGCTCGCCCCCGGCTCCGTGGCGGAGGTCGTCGAACTCGGGCTGCACGCGGTGGCGCTGTCGCGGGCCACCGGCCTCTGGGCAGGCCTGAAGATCGTCGCCGACGTCGCCGACGCCTCCGCCACGGTCGACGTCGGCCCGCTGCGGGAGGGCATCCCGGTGCCGGACCGCGCCGACCGCGGGGCGCCGCCCACCCTGGTCGGCCCTGCCTCGCTCGAGGCCGAGCACGACATGCTCACCCGCAGGCTCGGCCTGGCCCGCGAGTACGCCCGCGCGCACGGCCTCAACCGGGTCACCCACGACGCGCCGCGGGCCACGACGGGCGTGCTGGCGTCGGGCACCTCATACGCCGTGGTCCTGCGCGCCCTGGCCGACCTCGGCCTGGACGAGGCCGCGATGGACCACCTCGGCCTGCGGCTCATCCGGCTCGCCATGCCGTTCCCGCTGGCGTACGACGACCTCGCCGCCATGACCGCGGGGCTCGACCGGGTGCTCGTGGTCGAGGACAAGGTGCCGTTCCTGGAGGGGCACCTCAAGCAGGCGTTGTACGACACCGGGCAGCGCCCGGACGTCATCGGCCGGGAACTGCTCACGGCGCGCGGCACGCTCGGCGCCGAGGACGTGGCCGGGGCCCTCGTCACCTGCCTCGGCCCGGACCGGCTCCCCCGGCAGGCGGCCATCCTGTCGCCCGCCCCGTCCTCCGGCCGGGGAAGCGCCGCATGCTCCCGCTGGTCGCCGTCCCGCACGCCGTACTTCTGCTCGGGCTGCCCGCACAACGCCTCCACGCGCGCCTCCGACGACACGTTGGTGGGCGCGGGCATCGGCTGCCATGCCATGATCAGCCTTGGACGGGAACGGACGCGGCAGGCGGGTCGGCATGACGCAGATGGGGGGCGAGGGCGCCCAGTGGTTCGGCCTGGCCCCCTTCACCTCCGACCGCCACTTCACCCAGAACCTCGGCGACGGCACCTTCCACCACTCCGGCTCGCTGGCCGTGCGCGCCGCCGTCGCGGCCGGCGTCTCGATGACGTACAAGCTGCTCTACAACGACGCGGTGGCGATGACCGGCGGGCAGCGGGCCGAGGGCCGCCTCGACGTCCCGGCGCTGACGCGGTGGCTGGCGGCCGAGGGGGTGCGCCGGGTCGTGGTCACCACGCCGGAGCCGGAGACCTACCGGGGCGTCCGGCTTGCGCCGATCGCGTCCGTACGGCACCGCGACGACCTCCCGGCCGTGGAGAAGGAGCTCGCCGCGGTCGACGGGGTGACCGTGCTGATCCACGACGACCGCTGCGCGGCCGAGGAGCGACGGCTGCGCAAGCGCGGCAAGCTGCCCGCCGCGCCGGCCAGAGTGGTGATCAACGGGCGCGTGTGCGAGGGCTGCGGCGACTGCGGGGACGTGTCCACCTGCCTGTCGGTGCAGCCGGTGGAGACCGAGTTCGGCCGCAAGACCCGCATCCACCAGGCGTCGTGCAACTCCGACCTGAGCTGCCTCAAGGGCGACTGCCCGTCGTTCCTGCTCGTCGAGCCTCGCCCGCAGCCCCCGCGTGCGGTGCCCGAGCCGCCGGTGGCGCTGACCGAGCCCGTGGCGCGGTTCCCGGAGCGCTCGGTGCTGCTGCGGATGCCCGGCATCGGCGGCACCGGGGTGGTGACCGTCTCGCAGATCCTGCAGATGGCCGCCCACCTCGACGGCCTGCACGCCGCCGGCCTGGAGCAGACCGGCCTGGCGCAGAAGGGCGGTCCCGTCGTCAGCGACGTGCGGATCTCCCCGCAGCCGATCACCGGCTCGGTGCGCGCCGCCCGCGGCACCGCCGACGTCCTCCTCGGCTTCGACGTCCTCGGCGCCGCCGCGGACGACACCCTCGCCGTCGCCTCGCCCGGGCGTACGGTCGCCGTCGTGAACACCGCGATCGTGCCGACGGCCGCCATGGTGACCGGCCGTGCCGCGCTCCCCGGGCCTGAGGACGCGGTCGCCCGCATCGCGTCGGCCACCGTGCCCGAGACCGGCCTCCACCTGGACGCCGGAGCGCTGTCCGAGGCGTTGTTCGGCGATCACATGCCCGCCAACCTCGTGCTCGTCGGCGCGGCCTACCAGCACGGCTGCATCCCGATCTCGGCGGACGCGATCGAGCAGGCCATCCGCCTCAACAAGGCCGCGGTGGAGCAGAATCTGGCGGCCTTCCGCTGGGGGCGCGCCGCCGTGATCGACCGCGAGGCCGTGTTCCGGGCCGCGATCCCGCAGCCGGTGGCGCCGCCGGCCCCGGTGCCGGTCGACGCCGGCGCGACCGGCGAGCTGGAGGAGACGCTGGCCGTGCGCGTCGCCGACCTGACCGGCTACCAGAACGCGGCCTACGCCCGCTCGTACGAACGGGACGTGCGCCGGGTGGCCGCGCTGGCCGCAGAACGGGCGGGGGAGGAGGCCGGCCTGCGCATCGGGCTCGCGTACGCCCGGGGGCTGCACAAGCTCATGGCGTACAAGGACGAGTACGAGGTCGCCCGGCTGCACCTCGACCCGGTGGAGCGGGCCCGGCGTGAGCGGGAGTTCGGCCCCGGCGCCGCCGTGTCGGTGCTGCTGCACCCGCCGCTGCTGCGCGCGATGGGCCTGAAGCGCAAGATCAGGCTGCGCCGGTCGGCCGGCGTCGTGTTCCGCGGGCTGCGGGCCGCCCGTGTGCTGCGCGGCACCGCGTTCGACGTGTTCGGGCACGCCGCCGTCCGCCGGGTGGAGCGTACGCTGGTCGTGGAGTACCGCGAGCTGGTGACTCGCGCGCTCGGCCGGCTCACCCCGGCGACCGCCGCGGCCGTCGCCGAGATCGCCGCCCTGCCGGACCTGATCCGGGGGTACGAGGACATCAAGCTCGCCCGTGTCGCGGAGTTCCGCGACCGCGCCGCCACCCTTCTCGCCGAGCTGAACGAGCCCGTCCTCCAGGAGTCACCGTGACCGTCGACCGTCTGCTGCCCGGCCCGGACGCCCGGGACCTCATCGAGCTGACCCGTGAGATCGCCGACAAGGAACTCGCCCGCCGCGTCGACGAGCACGAGCGCGCGGAGACCTACCCCGAGGGGCTGTTCGCCACGCTCGGCGCCGCCGGGCTGCTCGGCCTGCCCTACCCGGAGGAGCACGGCGGGGGCGGCCAGCCGTACGAGGTGTATCTCCAGGTGCTCGAGGAACTGGCCGCGCGGTGGGCCGCCGTCGCGGTCGCGGTCAGCGTGCACACCCTGGCGTGCCTGCCGCTGGCGGTGTACGGCACGCCGGAGCAGCGGGAGCGCTGGCTGCCGGACATGCTGGCCGGGCGGCTGATCGGCGGCTACAGCCTGTCGGAGCCCCAGGCCGGGTCGGACGCCGCGGCGCTGAGTTGCAAGGCCGAGAAGACCGAGGGCGGCTACCGGATCACCGGCACCAAGGCGTGGATCACCCACGGCGGCCGGGCGGACTTCTACGCGCTGTTCGCCCGCACGGACTCCGGCCCGCGCGGCGTCTCCTGCTTCCTCGCCCCGGGCGCCGCCGAGGGCCTGACCTTCGGCCGCCCTGAGGAGAAGATGGGCCTGCACGCCGTCCCCACCACGACGGCCCACTGGGACGGCGTGCTGATCGACGCCGACCGCCTCATCGGCGCGGAGGGCCAGGGCCTGCCCATCGCCTTCGGCGCGCTCGACTCCGGCAGGCTGGGCATCGCCGCCTGCGCCGTCGGCCTCGCCCAGGCCGCGCTCGACGAGGCCGTCGCGTACGCCAAGGAGCGCGAGGCGTTCGGCAAGAAGATCATCGACCATCAGGGGCTCGGCTTCCTGCTCGCCGACATGGCCGCAGGCGTGGACTGCGCCCGGGCGACGTACCTCGACGCGGCCCGCCGCCGCGACGCCGGCCTGCCGTACAGCAGGCAGGCCAGCGTCGCCAAGCTGGTCGCGACCGACACCGCGATGCGGGTCACCACGACGCGGTCCAGGTCTTCGGCGGGTACGGCTACACGCGCGAGTTCCGCGTCGAGCGTTACATGCGCGAGGCGAAGATCATGCAGATCTTCGAAGGCACCAACCAGATCCAGCGCCTCGTCATCAGCCGCCACCTCGCCCGCTGAAGTCGTCCGGGCAGGATGAGCGGCGCGTGGGAAGCCGCGCACCCCCGTCGGTGTTCTTACCGATCACAGCGTACTGTTAGGCGCGTTATATCCGCCTATGAGTCTTTTGGGGGAATTGTGGCGAAGCCGGTTCTGCAGATCGTCATCGCGAGCACCCGCCCGGGCCGGACGGGGCTGCCGGTCGCGGAGTGGTTCCACGAGCGCGCGGTGGCCCAGGACGCCTTCGAGGTCGAGCTCGTCGACCTGGCCGAGGTGAACCTGCCGTTCATGGACGAGCCCAACCACCCCCGGCTCCGGCAGTACGTCCACCAGCACACCAAGGAGTGGAGCGCGACCATCGAACGCGGCGACGCGTTCGTGTTCGTCACCCCGGAGTACAACTACGGCTTCAACGCCGTGCTCAAGAACGCCATCGACTACCTGCACCACGAGTGGCAGTACAAGCCGGTCGGCTTCGTCAGCTACGGCGGCGTCTCGGCGGGCACGCGGGCGGTGCAGATGCTCAAGCAGGTCGTCACCACGCTGAAGATGGTGCCGGTCTTCGAGGCGGTCTCCATCCCCTTCGTCACCCAGTTCCTCGACGAGGAGGGCCGGCTGCAGCCCAACGACGTGATGAACACGGCGGCGGACACGATGGTGGACGAGCTGGCCCGGCTCGCCACCGCGCTGCGGCACCTGCGCCCCGCCGCCTGACCCTCAGGAGAGCAGCGCGCCGGTCTCCGGATCCCGCTCGGTGAGGCAGTAGATTCCGCCGGCCGGGTCGCGCATGACGATCCAGTGCCGCCCCCGCGCCACGAACGCCGCGCCGTGCCGCTCGTGCAGTACGCGAGCGGCCTCGGTGTCGGCGCAGGCCAGGTCGACATGGGCCGACCGGCCTGAGCCCTCGCCGAGCCGCTGCAGGAGGATCCGCACCGGCATCCCCGGCATCGCCAGCACCGTGAACTCGGGCAGCGACCCCCGGCGCGGGGGCCACCCGGTCAGCGCCGCCCAGAACGCGACCTCCTCCTCGTACGCGCCGGGCGCGATGTCGAGGCAGACCTGGTCGAGGCGGGTGCCGGCGAACACGGGCGGCCGCCGGGCCGCCCCCTCCCAGGACACCAGGCAGAACGCCCTGCCCTCGGGGGAGCGCAACACGACCCAGTCGCCGTGATCGGCGGCGATGTCGGCGCCGAGCGCCACCGCCTCGGCCACGGCGGCCCGGACGTCGTCCACCTCCAGATCGAGATGGGCGCCGCCACCGCCGCCCACCGCCTGGAGCTTCACGCAGGCGTCGCCGGACTCGGGCAGCAGCGTGGCGAACTCCCCGTCGTCGCCCCGGCGGGGGGACAGGCGCGTGCCGGTGACGGCGGTCCAGAACGCCGCGGCCTCCTCGAACCGTTCGCGTGGCCGGTCCACGAAGGCCAGCACCCGTCGCAACGCCATCAGGAAACCTCCTCGAACAGCGGGAGCAGCGCGCTCGCCAGGTCCGCCGGGGCGCGGTAGACGACCCCGGTCATGCCGAGCACCCGCGCCGCGTCGACGTTCTCGGCCCGGTCGTCGACGAACAGGCAGCGCTCCGGCGGCACGCCCGCGTGCCGGGCGGCGATCTCGAAGATCCTCCGGTCGGGCTTGGCCACGCCCACGTCGTAACTGCTCACGACGTGGTCGAAGGCGTCGTGAAGCTCCAGCTCGCGCAGGTGGGCGGCCAGTTCCGAGGTGGCGTTGCTGACGAGCACGACGGGGACGCGGGCGCGCGCCCGCATGAGCAGCGCGAGCACCTCCTCGTCCGCCCAGGTGCGGGCGGCCACCCAGTCGTCGGTCAGCGCGCTCGCCCGCGCGGCCGAGCCCACCAGCCCGGCGAGGACGGGAACGGCCGAGGCCAGCCACTCCTCGCGGGTCACCAGCCCGGTCAGGGCCGGGACCACCAGGGCCGACTCGCCGGTCACCCGGGCGACAGTCCCCGGTTCCACCCCGTACGCCCGCTCGATCTCCGCCTGCTGCTCGAGATCCTGAAATTTGAGTACGCCGTCGAAGTCGCACAGCACCGCGTCGAATGGTCTGATCGCCACCGTCCGAGCCTACGGTCAGGCGAGGGTGGGATGACCGCCTGGCAGGCGTCGCCGAGCGTGATCACGCGGCCGCTGCTCCGTCGGGGGCCTCGACTTGGAGGATTGCCAAAACATCTCGCCAGCATGAGGCCGCCGTCGCGGGGGATGGGCGGATACATGGGAGACCCGGCAGCCGAGGGGAGTGGCCGATCATGATGCCGAGGGCTCCGGCGGGCGGCGCGCCGCCGTGATCGTCACGGTGGTTCTCGGCCTGGCGGCCGCCGCCCTCCTCGGCCTGGGCTGGGTCGCGCAGCAGCACGTTGCGTACACCGAACCGCTGGGCGAGATGCTGCACGTGCGCCTGCTGTTCGACCTGGCACGCAAGCCGGTGTGGCTGGCCGGCATTGCCACGATGGTCGGCGGGCAGGTCCTCGGCGCGCTGGCCCTGCGGCGTGCCGACGTGGCCTCCGTGGAGCCGCTCCTGGCGACCAACCTCATCTTCGCCCTCACCGCGGCGGCCCTGTTCTACCAGGAGCGCCTGGGTGCGGCGGAGTGGCTGGGCGCGGTGCTGGTCAGCGGTGGCGTCGCCGCCTTCCTCCTGGCCGGGCGTCCCCACGGGGGAGGGATGCCGGCGTCGGGCTCCGTGGTGTGGATCGCCGTGCTGGCCGTGGCGGGGGTGGCCGCGGGCATGGTCGCGGTGGCGCTGCGGTCGCCCCTGCAGACCAAGGCGATGCTGCTCGCCGCCGCGGCGGGGGCGTTGTACGGCCTTCAGGACGCGCTGACCCGCGGGTCCCTGCTGATCCTGGCAGGGGGACCGGTGGCGCTGTTCACCTCGTGGGAGCCCTACCTGCTGCCCGTGATCGCGGCGACCGGCATCCTGCTCAACCAGAGCGCGTTCGACGCCGCGCCGCTGCGGATCTCGCTGCCCGCCACCACCGCGACGGAGCCGATCATCGGGATCGTGCTGGGGGTCGTGATCTTCGGCGAGCGCCTGCGTGTCGATCCCCCGGCTCTCGCGGGAGAGGTCGGCGGGCTGGTGGCGCTCGTTGTGGGCATCGTCATCCTCGGCCGCTCGCCGTTCCTGGCCAAGTCGGAGCAGGGGCAGCAGGCCTCGCGCGACCGCGAGTGAATGAAACGTGCACGGCATTCCCGGCCGCCTCCGCCCACGGCTCGGTCGTCGACCCGGCCTCCCGCGTCCCCGGCGCGTGGAAGGCGATCGACGTCCGCGGCAACTTCACGATCAAGCTGTGGGACCAGGCCGGCCACGGCGCCGACTACCTGCTCGCCGTGGTCTACACGATCTGGCAGGCCTCGCACATGGACCAGACGTTCTTCTTCTGCAGCGACGTGAACTTCACGGGCTGACGATCACGCAGGCGGGTCCCGCCGGACGTCGTCCGGCGGACCGCCTGCGCGGGTATCACCGGGCGGGCGCGCCGTGCGCCTCGCCCACGTGGGCCGCGGTGGTGCGCGCGGCGGCCGCGGTGGTGCGGTTGTCCGGACCGGGCAGGTCGCGGCTGAAGGCGTAGACGGCCGCGGCGGTGGCGATCGCGCCGCTGTTCAGCGCGAGCGCCTTGTCGTTGATGTTGGCGATGGTGTCGCAGGCCTGGTGGTAGCAGGAGTCGTACGCCTGGCCGGCGGTGCCGCCGAACAACGCCTGCTCCTCGGGCGTCTTGACGCCCTCGGCGCCGGTGAACGTCCCGCCGGCCGGGATCCCGGCCTCGATGAACGGCCCGTAGTCCGACCGTCCGTCGAAGTCGGTGCCGTTGTGGCCCTGACGGAGCGTGTCGAAGTACTTCTCGAAGAGCTTTTCGATCTCGTCGGAGCCCGCCGGGCCGGGACCGGCGCCGGTGGCGTCGGAGTCGTCGCCGTCGTAGATCTTGAGGGCGTAGTTCGGCGAGGCGACCATGTCGAAGTTCAGGTACAGCTTGATCTTCGCCAGGTCGGCGGGGGACAGGCTCGCGACGTAGTGCTCGGAGCCGAGCAGGCCCAGCTCCTCCGCGCTCCAGAAGGAGAAGCGCAGCCTGTTCCTGGTCGGGATCTTGCCGAACGCGGTCGCGACCTCCAGGATCGCGGCGCTGCCGGAGCCGTTGTCGTTGATGCCGGGCCCCGCAAGCACGCTGTCCAGGTGCGCCCCGAGCTGCACCACCTTGTTCGGGTCACCCCACCGGGAGTCGGCGATGACGTTGTGGGTCTTGCGGATCTCGCTGGTGGTGTCCGTCTTCACCCGTACGGACGTCCCGGCGGCGGACAGTTCCTGGCCGACCGCGAAGCTGACGCCCACGGCGGGGATGTGCACGGTGGGCTCGCCCAGCGTGCCCTGCAGGGTGTCGGTGCGCCCCGGCTGGCCCTCGTTCATGATGATCACCGCGGACGCGCCCGCGGCCTGCGCGTTCTCGGCCTTCACCTGGAAGGTGCAGGTGCCGCGCTGCACCAGCGCGACGGCGCCAGCCGGGAAGCCGGCGAAGTCGGCGGCCTCGCAGCCGGAGGTCGACGAGCTCGGCGTGGGGCCGGGGGGAAGCATGAGGTCGACGTTCCGGACGGGCGCTGTGACGTCTCCCGAGCCGGAGTAGGTCATCGTGGCGAAGTCGCCGACGCTGCTGCCGTCCGGCGGGGTGGCCGCGTACGTCTTGGGGGATGGCGCGGTCCGCTGCAGGACCGCGGTGGAGTTCTCCTTGAAGAACGGGAAGTCGAACTCCTGCAGGGTCACCGTGTAGCCGGCCTTCTTCAGCACCCCGGCGACGTAGTCGCGGGAGGCCGCGAAACCGGGGGTGCCGGCGGCGCGGGTGCCGCCGTTGGCGTTCGCGATGTCCTGCAGCTTGCGCAGGTGTTTCTTCACCGCCGACGCGACCACCGTCTGCGCGATGGCGGCGGGGTCGGGGTCGGCGTTCGCCGGCGCGGTCGGCAGGAGGGGAAGCACGAGGGCGGACGCCGCGGTGGCGACGGCGGCCCGCATGCCGAGCGAGGCGCGCATTGGGCTCTCCTTCGGGTCCAATGACGGTCCGAAACGGTCCAGTGGTCAGGCCCCCCGATGGACACTGATCGGGAACCTAACCGGGTTTGACCGATCCGGGAAGGACCTGTTTTCTGGCCTGCCGGGGTATTGCGCGGGCCCCGTCGCCGTACGCCGCGTACGTGTGCTCAGCGGTCGGTCGCCCAGTCGAGCAGCGTCTCGGCGGTGTCCCAGCGGCGGCTGGCGACGTCCTCGCCGAGGATGATCCCGATCAGCCGGCGGCCGTCCCGGTCGGCCGCGAACGCCAGGCAGAACCCGGCGGCGTTCGTGGAGCCGGTCTTCACGCCGATCGCGCCCGGCAGGCCGAGCATGTGGTTGGTGTTGTACCAGTCGTACCGGCCGTCCTCGGTCGAGTGCTCGCTGGTCGAGGTGACCTTCTTGAAGACCGGGTTCCGCAGCGCGATCTCCGCGAGCCTGGCCTGGTCGCGAGCGGTGGAGTAGCCGTCGCCGTGGGACGTCGGGAGCCCGTCGGCGTTCACGTACAGGGTGTCGTTCAATCCGAGTTCGCGCGCGGTGGCGTTCATCTTGTCCACGAATCCGGGCACGCCGGGGCCGTACACGCGGGCCAGGGCGTGCGCCGCGTCCGCGCCCGAGGGGAGCAACAGGGCGTACAGCAGTTCGCGGACCGGCAGGGTGTCGCCGGGCTCGAGGTCGGCCGTCGATCCGTCGTTGTCCCAGGCGTACTCGACGTCCTCGCGCTTGATCGTGACCTCGTCGTCGAGGTTCGCCTCGCGCAGGACGATGTACGCGGTCATGATCTTGGTCAGGCTGGCGACCGGCATGCGCTCACCGGCGCGCTTGTCCAGCAGTTCCTGCCCGGTCGTGGCGTCCAGGAGATAGACGGCCCGCCCATGCACGTGCGGCGCCGCGTACGCGTGCGCGGAAAGGTCCTGGGTCAGGCCGGAAGCGGCCAGGGCGGGAGGGGCGAGACTTGGCGACGCCACCCCCGTGACCAGGGCAAAGGCGGCCATGGAGACACCAAGAGAAAGTTTCCGAGCGAACATGCGAATCAGCGTGCCATGACTATTCGGGCTTTTCGGGCGAAAGTTCGCAAAATATCAGCAAAGCGCCCCAACGTATGTGACGAAAGAGGTTTCGTGTGGCTCGTCGGGTAATCGGCCGGGATCGTCCCCCTTGTTCCGCTGACTGGGACCGCGCTCCGCCCAGCGCGGGGCGGGGGTCACCATGACGCCGACACCCCGACATACCGACACGCCGAAACGAGAACGGGAGAAGCGCATGGGAACTCCGGTCATCGTCGATGCCGCGCGGACGCCGTTCGGGCGCCGGGGCGGATGGCTTTCCGGGCTGCACGCGGCCGAGTTGCTCGGCGTGGCGCAGCGCGGGACGCTGGAGCGCCTCGGCCTCGACCCCCACCTGGTCGAGCAGGTCATCGGCGGCTGCGTCACCCAGGCGGGCGAGCAGTCCGGCAGCGTCACCCGTACGGCCTGGCTGCACGCGGGCCTTCCGGAGGAGACCGGGGCCACCACCATCGACAGCCAGTGCGGGTCGGCCCAGCAGGCGGTGCACCTGATCGCCGCACAGATCGCGGCGGGGGTGATCGACGTCGGCATGGCCTGCGGCATCGAGGTGATGTCCCGGGTGCCGCTGATGGCCAACGTCGGCGAGGGCGTCGGCAGGCCCCGGCCCGAGTCCTGGGACCGCGACATGCCCGCCCAGTACGTGGCCGCCGACCGGATCGCCCGCCGCCGGGGCTTCACCCGCGAGGGAATCGACGCCTTCGGCCTCCGTTCCCAGGAGCGGGCCGGGCGGGCGTGGGCGGAGGGCAGGTTCGACGGGCAGATCATCCCGGTGACGGTGCCCGCCGACGACGGGCCCGCGACCGTCACGAGGGACCAGGGGCTGCGCGAGACCAGCATGGAGGCGCTGGCCGGTCTCAAGCCGATCCTGGAGGGCGGCCTCCACACGGCGGGCACCGCCTCGCAGATCTCCGACGGCGCGAGCGCGGCCGTGCTGATGGACGAGGAGCGGGCCCGGGAGCTCGGGATTCGCTCGCGCGCCCGCATCGTGGCCCAGTGCCTGGTCGGCGCGGAGCCCGAGTTCCTGCTCGACGGCCCGGTCAGGGCGGCGGAGAGGCTGCTCGCCCGCACCGGCATGAAGATCGCCGACATCGACCTGTTCGAGGTCAACGAGGCGTTCGCCTCGGTCCCCATGTCGTTCGCGCAGGTCCACGGCGTCGATCCGGGCCGGCTCAACGTCAACGGCGGCGCGATCGCGATCGGTCACCCCGTCGGGGCGACCGGCATCCGCCTGATCGCCGCCGCGATCGCCGAACTGGAGCGGCGCGACCAGGAGACGGCGATGGTCGCCGTCTGCGCCGGCGGCGCGCTGGCCACCGGCGCGATCATCCAGCGGCTCTGACAAACCGGGCTGCTGGAGCTGATACGGCCGGCCCGTCAGCCGCCCAGTACGGCGGGGGCGAGGCGGGCCCGGTGCCAGGCGGCGTCGCCGAACAGCTTGGCCGCCGAGTGGGCTCGCTTGAAGTACAGATGCGCCTCGTGCTCCCACGTGAAGCCGATGCCGCCGTGCAGCTGGATGGTCTCGGCCGCCACGGTGGAGAACGCCTCGGCGCAGTACGCCTGCGCCGCCGCGGCCCGCACCGGCAGGTCGGCGGCGTCCTCGGCGAGCGCGCGGGCCGCGTCGTAGCTGACCGACCTGGCCGACTCGACCAGCACGTACAGGTCGGCCAGACGGTGCTTGACCGCCTGGAACGAGCCGATCGGACGGCCGAACTGCTCCCTGGTCTTCACGTACTCCAGCGTGATCTCCAGGCAGCGCGACGCGCCGCCGAGCTGTTCGGCGCTCAGCGCGGTCGCGGCCACGGCGAGAAGGCGCTCCAGCACGCGGTGCCCGTCGGCGGTCAGGAGCCGCGCCGGGGCGCCGTCGAAGACCACGCGTGCCTGCGGCCTGGTCCGGTCCAGCGTGACCAGCGGCTCGACCCGAAGGCCCGAAGCGCCGGCTTCGACGGCGTACAGACCGAGACCGCCCTCTGGGGTGGCGGCGGGCACGACGAACAGGTCGGCGCGCGCGCCGTCGAGCACGTGCTCCTTGACGCCCGTCAGCCGTCCGTCCGCCACGCGGGCGCGGATCGCCGCCGGGTCCCATGTCCCGCTCTCGGCCCAGGCCAGCGTGCCGACGCGGGTGCCGTCGGCGATGCCGGGCAGGTCGCCGGTCGCGCCGCTCGCCAGCAGCGCGCCGGCGGCGAGGACGGCCGAGCCCAGGTAGGGCACCGCGGCGAGCGTGCGGCCCAGTTCCTCGCACACCACGTGGGTCTCGGCGTACGAGAAGCCCGCCCCGCCGTGCTCCTCGGGTACGGCCAGGCCGAAGGCGCCCACCTGGTCGGCGAGCAGCCGCCAGGCGGTCTCGTCGTACTCCGGTGTCGCGTCGGGCGCGGGGCGGGCCGGGGGATTGCGCTCGAGCAGGGCGCGGACGGTGCGCCGCAGCTCCTCCTGCTCCTCGGTGGTGAACATAGCCTTCATTCTAACAACTGTTTGGTAGAGTGCTAGATGTGAACAGGAGCGAGACGTTCAGGGCAGAGGTACGGGCCTGGCTGGAGGACAACCTGTCGGGCGAGTTCGCCGGCGCCAGGGGGCTGGGCGGGCCCGGCCGCGAGCACGAGGCGTTCGACGTACGGCTGGCCTGGGAGCGGCACATGGCCGAGGCCGGCTGGACCTGTCTGGGCTGGCCCGAGCAGTACGGCGGTCGGGGGGCGAGCGTCGAGGAGCAGGTCGTCTTCCACGAAGAGTACGCGCTGGCCGGCGCGCCCGCCCGGGTCGGCCACATCGGCGAGAACCTGCTCGGCCCGACGATCATCGCGTTCGGCACCGACGAGCAGCGCGCCCGCTTCCTGCCGCCGATCGTGGCCGCCCGGGAGCTGTGGTGCCAGGGCTACTCCGAGCCGAACGCCGGCTCCGACCTGGCCAACGTGCAGACCCGCGCCGAGCCGGACGGCGACCGCTGGCGGGTCACCGGCCAGAAGGTGTGGACCTCCCTGGCCATGGAGGCCGACTGGTGCTTCGTGGTCTGCCGCACAGAGCCGGGCTCGGCGCGCCACCACGGCCTGTCCTACCTGCTCGTGCCCATGCGGCAGGAGGGGGTGGAGATCCGGCCCATCGTCCAGATGACCGGGACGAGCGAGTTCAACGAGGTGTTCTTCGACGGCGCGGTGACGGACGCCGCCAACATCGTGGGCGCGCCCGGCGACGGCTGGAAGATCGCCATGGCGACGCTGGGCTTCGAGCGCGGCGTGGCCACGCTCGGCCAGCAGGTGGGCTTCCGCCGCGAACTGGAGGCGATCATCGCGCTGGCCCGCAGGACGGGCGCCGTGGACGACCCCTTGCTGCGCGACCGGCTCGTCCGCTCCTGGATCGGCCTGGAGGTCATGCGGCTCAACGCCGTACGCACGATGGCCGGCATCGCGGCGGGCGCGCCCGGCCCGGAGTCGTCCATCTCCAAGCTGGTGTGGGGCGTGTGGCACCGCGAGCTCGGCGAGCTGGCCATGGACGTGCTCGGCGCGGCCGGCATGATCGCCGACGGCCCGCCGTACGACCTGAGCGACGAGCAGCGGCTCTACCTGTTCTCCCGGTCCGACACCATCTACGCGGGTTCCAACGAGATCCAGCGCAACATCATCAGCGAGCGCGTGCTCGGCCTGCCCCGCGAACCCCGGTAGCGGATACGTATTCCTGCCGATGTGCCGGACGGGCCGCGGTCTCTACCGTCGAGGGCGCCGACGAGACCCCGAGGTGAGCCATGCGCATGCCGGGCGTGTTCCTGTCCGTGTTCCTGTCCGCCCTCCTGACGACCTCATCCCTCACCGTCACCTCCGCGGCCGCCGAGGCCGTGACCAAACCCCCGCCGTCCGCCGTCGACGTCGTCTACCAGCGGGCCCACTTCGGCCCCGGTCTGCGGGAAGGCGTGAAGGCGGGCAGCACCCTGTCCTTCGCCGCCCCCGTGGGCACGATCTCCTACACCGACGCGCTCGGCACGAAGACCTGGGAGTACGCCCGGTGGACCGGTCCCGAGCGGCCCATCGGGTTCGCCGCCACCGAGCTGGTGGCCTCCTGGAACGCCGACGTGCCCGGCGGGAGCTGGCTGCAGGTCGAGATGCGCGGCCGCCACCCCGCCGGGCAGACGAAGTGGTACGTGCTCGGCCGCTGGGCGTACGGCGACGAGGACATCCGCCGCACGTCGCTGTCCGGGCAGCGGGACGCCGACGGCACCGTCTCGGTCGACACGTTCGTGGCCGCGGCGGGCAAGGCGATCACCTCCTACCAGCTGCGCGTCACGCTGTACCGCGCGCCGGGCTCGGCCGTGACGCCGGTCGTGCGCGCGCTCGGCGCGATGGCCTCCGCGGTGCCCGACCGGGCGACCGTCCCGGTCAGCCCCGGCGGCATCGCCTGGGGCGTCGAACTGCCGGTGCCCCGCCGCTCGCAGAACGTCCACGAGGGCCACTACCCCGAGTGGGACGGCGGGGGAGAGGCGTGGTGCAGCCCGACCTCGACCACCATGGTCCTCGGCTACTGGGGCAAGTGGCCCAGCAAGCAGGACACCGCCTGGGTCGACCCCTCCGACCCCAACCCCGAGGTCGACTACGCCGCCCGGTACACCTACGACTACGCGTACGAGGGGGCGGGCAACTGGCCGTTCAACGCGGCGTACGCGGGACGGTACGGTCTTGAGGGGTTCGTCACCCGGCTCCGCTCGCTGACCGAGCTCGAGCGGCTGATCCGGGCCGGCATCCCGGTCGTCACCTCGCAGTCGTTCAAGGCCGAGGAACTGCCCGGCGCCGGATACAGCACCAACGGCCACCTCATGGTCATCATCGGCTTCACCGCCGACGGTGACGTGATCGCCAACGACCCCGCCTCGCCGGACAACGACGCGGTCCGCCACGTCTACCCGCGGGCCAACTTCGAGAACGTCTGGCTGCGCAGCACCGGCAGCGGCGGGATCGTGTACGTCATCCACCCGAAGAACCACCCCCTGCCGCCCACCACCCCGGGGCTGCCGGCGAACTGGTGAGAATCGGGCCGGGCCCGGCGGTGCACGGCCGCGGGTCCGGCCTCCTATAGTTAGTCAGGTGACTGACTCGACGAGTGCCCGGGTGAGGGCCGCGAGCGCCAAGCGGCAGCGGCTCATGGCCGCCGCCGCGCAGGTGGTGCACCAGCAGGGCGCGGAACGCACCACCATCGCCGACATCGCCCGCGCCGCCGACGTCCCGGTGGGCAACGTCTACTACTACTTCAAGACCAAGGACGAGCTCGTCGCCGCCGCGCTGGCCGAGCACGCTCGCCACCTGCGAGATCTCACCGAACGGCTGGAGCGGCTGCCGGACCCCCGGGAGCGGCTCAAGGGCCTCGTGGAGACGTGGGTCGGCCAGCGCGACCTCGCGGCCCGGTACGGCTGCCCGACGGGCACGCTCGCCGCCGAGCTGGACAAACGTGACGAGGGTGGCCTGGACACGGAGGCGGGCAAGGTCATCAGGCTGCTGCTCGACTGGGTCGAGCAGCAGTTCCGCGCGCTCGGCCTGCCCGAGCCCGACGGCCTCGCCCTGACCCTGGTGGGCGCCTACCAGGGCATGTCGCTGCTGGCCAACGCCCTGCGCGACCCCCAGATCATGACGCGCGAGGGGACCCGGCTGATCGGCTGGCTCGACTCACTGCATGCCTGAACCCGCAGCATGCTGCGCGAGCAGCGTGGTCAGCGCCGCGGTCCGCGCGTCGTCCCACCCGTCCGGCGGCGCGATGCGTGCCCACGCGGCGATCACCTCGCCGTCGTAGTCGTGGCCGTGCCCCGGCGGCGCGTCGAGGGAGAACACCAGGTCGGCGGTGATCTGCCAGAACGTCACGAACGGATACCACCGGATCCAGGGCAGCACGTCGTCGCCGCGCCGCTCCTCCAGCCAGTCGGGCCGGGTGAGGACGAGCCGGGGCGTCCACCACACGATCGGGTCGGAGGGATGCTGGAGGTAGACGACCCGCGGCGCGTTCCAGGGTGACGCGGGCGTGTCCAGGTCGGAGGGGCGGTTGGCGAAGCGCACGGTCTCGCCGCCCCGGTAGACGGGCAGCGCCTCCCTGCTGCCCGGGTCGCGGCCGTCGACCAGCCGCCGCCACAGCGCGCTGCTGTCCGGCGGCCCGACGAACAGCGCGCCGTCGGTGCGCTCGCGCAGGTCCCGGTCGCCGCCGAACGCCGACTCCGCGCCGAACGCCCCCAGGCTCTCCCCGAAGACCAGCAGCTTGGGCCGGTGACCGGCGGGCAGCGCCGACCAGCGGGCGTACACCTGGTCGAACAGCTCGCGCCCGGCCGCCCTCGCCCGCTCGCGGTCCACGAGGAACGACAGCCAGCTCGGCAGGTAGGAGTACTGCATGGAGACCAGCGCGGTGTCGCCGCCGTACATGAACTCCAGGGCGGCGGCCGCCTGCGGATCCACCCAGCCGGTGCCGGTCGTCGTGATCACGCAGAGCACGTCGCGGCCGAACGCGCCGGTCCGCTCGAGTTCCCGTACGGCCAGGGCGGCCCTTTCGCGTGTGGTCGCGGCGGAGTCGAGCCCCGCGTAGACGCGGATCGGGGCGACGGCGGGCCGCCCGCTGAAGCGGCTCAGCTCGCCAACGGCAGGCGCGCCCGCGACGAAGGCGCGGCCCTCCAGACCGAGGGACGCCCAGGAGACCAGCGAGGAGGGGCTGCCCGACAGCGTGGCCGCCGCCGGCGGGGTGATGCCGGGGGCGGTCTCGGTGTTGATCGCGGCGAAGCTGCGGTCGGCGCCCTTGAGCAGGGCCTCGGTGAGGATCCCGTCGGTCAGGAAGACGGCCAGCACGCCCACCCCGAGCCCCGCGGCGAACTGCGCGGCCGTCGCGGGGAACCACCGCCCGAGAAAGCGGCCCAGCGCCCGCGCCGCGATCCGCAGCGCACGGGCGGCGGCCAGCAGGGCCAGGAACAGGGCCGCCGCGATCAGCGGGACGCCCAGGTAGCCGAGCCGCTCCGGCGGGTCCAGCCCCATCAGCACGTAGATGTCCCGCTGCGCGCGCACGCCCAGGACCAGCGAGGCGGCGCCGAGACCGCAGCCGAATGTCGCGACCAGGCGCCGGACCCGCCGCCGTCCCTTGCGGTTCCACGCCGCACGCCACCTCACCGGGAGCCATGCCGCGGCCGGGCGTACGAGCGCGCTGACGCTCACTCCCACCAGATATCCGGTGGCGGTGAGCACGCCCGCGATGATCCCCTGCAGCGTCCAGGGACGGGGCAGCAGCGACGGCGTGAGGGACAGGGAGAAGAAGGTGGCGGCGAGGACGATCCCGGCCGTGTCCAGCGGCGCGTTGAGACGCAGCCGCCGTCTTTCCCCCATCAGGTCCCCGATCCGCTCCGATGGCCTACGGAGCAGGCAGGCTATCAAGGTAACGAACAGGTCACGGCGCGGGTGGGGGCACGTCCCGGTCATCGGGAGCGGTCCGATCCGGCCCCGGGCCGCGCCGATAGCGTCCCCGCGTGAGCGGAGCGATGAAATACGCCGTGCTGGCCCCCGTGGCGGCGAACACGACCGCCGACCCCGAGTGGATCGCCGGCTTCGCCCGGCATGCCGAGGCGTGCGGGTTCGAGTCCGTCGTGGTGGTCGAGCACACGGTGGTGATGAGCCGCTACTCCAGCGTCTATCCGTACGACAGCTCGGGCCGGATGGAACTGCCGGACGACTGCGACATCCCGGACCCGCTCGACCTGCTCGCCTTCCTGGCCGGCCGTACGAGCGAGATCGGGCTGGCCACCGGCGTCCTGGTGCTGCCCAACCATCATCCGGTCGTGCTGGCCAAGCGCCTGGCGACCGTGGACGCGCTGTCTCGGGGCCGCCTGCGGGTCTGCGTGGGCATGGGCTGGATGAAGGAGGAGATCGAGGCCTGCGGCGCCGACTTCGCCACTCGTGGCCGCCGGGCCGACGAGCAGATCCGCGTGCTGCGCGCGCTGTGGGCGGGCGGCGGCCCGGACGGGGTCGGCCACCACGGCGAGTTCTTCGACTTCGACGGCGCGATGACCTATCCCAAGCCGGTCCGCGGCGCGGTGCCCCTCCACATCGGCGGGCACAGCGTCGCGGCGGCCCGCCGCGCCGGACGCCTGGGCGACGGCTTCCAGCCGCTGGGCGTCGTGGGAGACGACCTGCGCCGGCTGCTCGGCGTGATGCGCGCCGAGGCGGAGGCGTGCGGCCGCGACTCCGAGGCGCTGGAGCTCACCCTCGGGCACATGGTCTCCCGCATCACCCCGGAGAAGGCCGCCTCGCTGGCCACGCTGGGAGCGAACCGGATCCTGCTGTCGCCCACCCCCACGGCCGACCTCGCGGCGGCCACGGAGGAACTGTCCGCCTGCGCCGCCCGCCTCGGGCTGAAGGCGAGATGAACGGCGTGACGGCGGCCGACGCCGCCGCACTGACCGACCTCGTGGCGCAGTACGCGTTGTACGCCGACGAGCGCGACTTCGCGCACCTGACCGGCCTGTTCACCGAGGACGGGGTGCTCGTGCTGCCGGACCCGCCGCGCGCGCTCGGCCCGGTTCTCGCCCGCACGGGCCACGAGGAGATCGCCGCCGCGATGACCGCGCTGGAGAGCCTCACGATGACCTTCCACGCGCTCGCCGGGCAGGTCTTCGAGCCCGGGCCGGAGCCCGGCACCGCCACGGGCGCGGTGGCCTGCGTGGCCCACCACCTGTCCGTACGCGACGGCGCGCCGTCCGACCTGGTGTGGCACCTGCGGTACGCCGACACCTACCGGCGGCACAACGGCGCCTGGCGCATCACCCGCCGCGAGGTGCGGATCGAGTGGATCGAGACCAGGCCGGTGCGGCGCGTACGCGGCCGGGAGGGGGAGCGATGACCGTCTCTGCGATGACCGTCTCTGTGGCGACCGTTTCTGTGGTGACCGGGGGCGCGCTGGGCATCGGCGGCGCGGTCAGCCGCAGGCTCGCCCGCCGGGGCGACCTGGTGGTGCTCAACGACATCGACGCCGAGGCGGCCGAGGAGACCCGCCGCGCCATCGAGGCCGCCGGCGGGCGCTGCGTCACAGTGATCGGCGACGCGAGCGACGAGGAGACGGCCGGCCGCGTACGGGACGCCGCGCTCGAGGCGGGAGGCGGCCGGGTGGACGTGCTGGTCAACAACGTGGGCGACTTCCGCCCGGCGTCCAGGACGTTCCTGCGCAGCACCCCCGCGCAGTGGCAGCGGCTGTACGAGCTGAACCTGCGGCACGTGTTCACGCTGACCCACGCCATCCTTCCGGTGATGGTCGAGCAGGGCTCCGGCTGCGTGGTGAACAACTCCACCGTGGAGGCCTTCCGCGGCATCCCCGGCCATGCCGTCTACTCCGCGTACAACGCGGGGGTGTCGGCCTTCACCAAGAGCCTCGCCGTGGAGGTCGGCCGCTACGGCGTGCGGGTCAACGCGATCGCGCCCGACCTGGCCGACACCGAGCAGACTCCGGCGAGCGCGATGCTGCGGGGGCGCGACCCCGGGCTGATCCCGCTGTGGGTGCCGCTCGGCCGGTTCGGCGAGCCCGACGACTACGCCGCCGTCGTGGAGTTCCTCGCCTCAGACGAGGCGCGGTTCGTCACCGGCCACACCATCCCGGTGGACGGCGGCACGCTCGCCGCCTCCGGCTGGTACGGCCGGGCCGACGGCAAGGGCTGGACCAACATGCCCGACCGCCCCTGAGGGCTCAGCCGGGCTGGAGGACCCCGAAATCGCCGACCGCCATCGTCATGCCGAACACCCGGGAGGCGATCAGCCAGCCCTCGGGCGTGCGCTCCCAGCGGTCGTCGTACTCGCCGAAGCACTCGTAGAAGCGGCCCTCGTACGCCCCGGCGCCCTGGTGGTACACCCGCGCGTACGTCAGCGACCTGGCGCGGTCGCCGTCGATCTCGACGCGGTGGTTGCCCAGCAGGTGCTGGGAGGGGCCGCAGCCGCCGAGGTGAGCCCGGATCGTGGCGACGATTTCCGCCCGGCCCGTGCGGCGGTAGCCGGTGGCGTCCGGGGTGAAGACGGCCGCGACCGCGTCCCAGTCGCGCCGGTCGAGCGCCGCGGCGAAGGCGGCGAGCCGCTCGACGATCTGCCGCCGGTCGTCGTCCGTCATGCCCGCTCTCCGTTCGAAACAGGAGCGGAGACGCCGCTCGCGAGCAGGGCGGGGGACTCGGGGCGGCCGTCGAGCACC
Source organism: Microbispora sp. GKU 823 (assembly GCF_002027145.1). Classification (NCBI taxonomy): domain Bacteria; kingdom Bacillati; phylum Actinomycetota; class Actinomycetes; order Streptosporangiales; family Streptosporangiaceae; genus Microbispora; species Microbispora sp. GKU 823. Next base: position 21,934 of record NZ_MWJN01000128.1, read on the forward strand.
CGGGCGGTGCGGGTGACGATCCGCCAGCCGCTGTCCGTGCGGCGCAGCGTCCAGTGGTTGGCCGTCGCCCGGCGGAGCGCGAAGCCCCCGTCCCCGTGGGTGACCATCAGCGAGTAGGAGACCGCCGTCGCGTCGTCGCCCGTGACGGTCACGTGCGGCGGGCCGACGAAATGCGCGCAGCCGCCCGCGATCCAGCCCTGGTGGGCGTCGGAGCGCACCATGGCCGCGATCCGGGCCCGCCCGCGCATGAGTAGTTCGTCCACGTCGTACACGCCGTCCGCGTCCCACAGCCCGGCGACGGCGTCCGCGCTGCCGCTGTCCACCAGCGGGCCGTACGACAGGATGAGCCGGGTCACCTCCCGCTCGTCCTCCAACGCGCGGGTGCGTTCCTCCAGGCGGGCCAGCCGCCGTTCGATGTCGGTCCCGGTCGTCGTCGTGTCAGCCATCGGTCCTCCCGAAGTCCACGCCCATCGCGGAGGCGAGGTCGCGCAGCGCCTCCAACTGCTCCCGGTAGTGGTCCGCCGAGGTCGCGGCGAGGGTGACGCCGGCGACGGTCGCGCCGGCGTCGCGCACCCGCTCCAGCGCGCGCCGCGCGGCGTCCGGGGCTGCCTGGGGATCCACCGGCCGGCCCGCCGCCAGCACGACGTCGAAGGCGTCCGGCAGGTCCGCCTCGCGGACCATCGACGCGAGCGTCTCCAGGGGCAGTCCGAACGGCACCCACCCGTCGCCGTACGTCGCGGCGCGGCGCAGCGAGCGCGGAGTGCGTCCGCCGATCCACAGCGGCACCCGGGGCTGTACGGCGTGCGGCTCCACCACGAACCCGGAGAAGTCGTAGAACTCGCCGTGGAACTCCGGCTCACGCTGCGACAGCGCGGCGCGCAGCGCCGCGATCGCCTCGTCGGCCCGTGCCCCCCGGCCCTCGAACGGCACACCGAGCAGGTCGAACTCCTCCTTGAGGCTGCCCACGCCGAGGCCCAGCGTGAGCCGCCCGCCGCTGAAGCGGTCGAGCGTGCCGTACCGCTTGGCGATGGCGAGGGGGTGGTGGTAGCCCAGCACCAGCACCTGCGTGACCAGCCGGATCCGCCGGGTGCGCGCCGCGAGGTAGCCGAAGGTCGCCAGCGGATCCCAGTAGACGGCGCCGCGCTCGGCGGCGATGCCGGCCGGGACGGCCACGTGCTCACTGCAGGTGAGGTGGTGGTAGCCCAGCCGGTCGGCGGTCTCCGCGATCCGGGCCAGGTCGTCCACGCCGGCCTCGCGTTCCCACTCGGAGTGGATCCCGGGCAGCCGGACCACGACAGGACTGACGATGCCGATCCGCACCCGCGTACCTCCACATCAGGAACATGCTTCGCAGAAATCTTTCTAGTGGAGGTCGACACCCCGGCCGCCGCTCGTCCCGCTGACCGGAACCGGACACGAGGCAGCAGAACGGGATGTCTCTTCCCCTCTTCCCAGGGGCGTGATGCATTGCTACATTCCGAGGCAAGAATTCATTTCAGTTTTGGGAGGTGTGATGACCGCTCTCCGTGCCGAGCACGAGGCGACGGCGCCCGCTCGACGAGAGCTGCCGCCGTCGATGGTCGAACGGATGACGCTGATCATGGACGCGTTCACCGGTCGCTCCACCCGTCTCACGCTCGAGGACGTGGCCCGCTGCACGCACCTCCCGCGCTCGACGGCTCATCGCATCCTCGACCAGCTCGTACGGCTGAACTGGTTGGAGCACACGTCGTTCGGTTACAGCCTGGGCAAGCGGGCGCTCGGGCTCGGCGGCCGGGACGGCAGCCACGGCGAGATCCGGGAGGCCGCCGCGCCGCTGCTGCACAACCTGCAGATCAGGACCGGGATGGTCGTCCACCTTGCCGTGCTCGACGGCGCCGAAGTGTTCTACCTCGACAAGGTCGGCGGCCGGTTCGCCCTGTCGGTGCCCTCCCGCGTCGGCGGCCGGGCCCCGGCCCACTGCACCGCGCTCGGCAAGGCGATCCTCGCGTGGCTGGAGCCTGAGCAGGTCGAGGCGCTCATCGACGGGCACATCAGCCGCCTGACCAACCGGACGATCGGCGACATCGGCACCCTGCACCAGGAGCTCAACCGGATCCGGCAGCGGCGCGGGCTCGCCTTCGAGCGGGGGGAGTGCTTCCCCGACATCTCCTGCGTCGCCGCGGCCGTGCGCGGCCACGAGGGGCCGGTGGCCAGCATCTCCCTGGTGGGCGACGCCCGGACGCCGCTGGAGAAGGTGGCCCCGCTCGTGGTCGACGCCGCGCGGCAGGTCTCGCTCGCCCTCTTCCCCGACCTGGACTCCCAGCGCAGGTCCCGGGCCGTCCACCGCGTGCCGGACCGCACCTGGTCCCCGGAGACCATGAATCGCCTGCTCGCCGTCGGACAGAACGGCGACTGGCTCTGAAGCGGCCCACACGCCACCCGCTGAAGTGATCGGCCGCATTCGGCCTGACCGCATCTAAATTCGCAGCCGCTGGGCTCTTATGTGGGTCGGGTGGTAGGTGAAGGCCCAGCGGTCGGTGCCTTCTTTGCGGCGGGTGTAGCGGTGGGGGGTGGCGGTAGCGGTCGCGGTTGTGGAACTGGCAGGCGGGGGCCGAGCAGTTTCAGGTCGGTGAGGCCGCCGGTGCTCCAGTTGTCGGCGTGGTCGATCTGGCACATGGTGGCGGGTAGGGGGCAGCCGTCGATCCAGCAGGTGGCGTAGCGGGCGAAGATCGCGCGTCGTTGGGCGGGGGTGGCCAGGCGGAC
>NZ_MWJN01000129.1:0-24480 GCF_002027145.1 Microbispora sp. GKU 823
GCCACCTGCTGGATCGACGGCTGCCCCCTGCCCGCCACCATGTGCCAGATCGACCACGCCGACAACTGGAGCACCGGAGGCCTCACCGACCTGAAACTGCTCGGCCCCGCCTGCCAGTTCCACAACCGCGACCGCTACCGCCACCCCGACCGCTACACCCGCCGCAAGGAAGGCACCGACCGCTGGGCCTTCACCTACCACCCGACCCACATAAGAGCCCGGCGACTACGGATCTAGGCGGGCAGGTGCTCACGCGCCGCACGACCGGGGTGCAGGATGACTCGGAGTACGTTGCTGTGATCGAATCGGCGTGAGGAGGCTGGCGGATGTCACGGTTCATCGGGAAGTTCGCGGTGGTCACCGGCGCGGCGCGGGGGATCGGTGCGGCGATCGCACGCCGGCTGGCCGCGGAGGGCGCGGCGGTGGCCTGCGTGGACCTCACCCCGGACGGATGCGCCTCGATCGTGGACGAGATCACCGTCACCGGGGGCAGGGCGGTCGCGTTCGGGTGTGACGTCTCGGACGGCGCTCAGGTCGAGGCGCTGGTGTCGGGGGTGATGGCCGAGTTCGGGCGGATCGACGTGCTCGTGAACAACGCCGGGCTGACCCGCGACAACCTGCTGTTCCGTATGTCGGAGGAAGACTGGGACAAGGTCGTCGACGTGAACCTCAAGAGCGTCTTCCTCATGAGCCGGGCCGTGCAGAAGCACATGGTGGAGCAGCGGTCGGGAGCGATCGTCAACCTGTCGAGCCGGTCGGCGCTGGGAAACCGGGGGCAGGCCAACTACTCGGCGGCCAAGGCGGGCATCCAGGGGCTCACCGCGACCATGGCGATCGAGTTGGGCCCGTACGGCATCCGGGTGAACGCGGTCGCGCCCGGGTACGTCGCGACGCCGATGACCGAGGCGACGGCCGTGCGGCTGGGGGTGACCCCGGAGGAGCATCAGGCCGCCATGGCGCAGGCCGTGCCGTTGCGACGGGTCGGCCAGCCGACTGAGATCGCGTCGGTGGTGGCGTTCTTCGCCTCCGACGACGCGTCGTACGTCACCGGCCAGACGCTCTACGTCAACGGCGGCCCTCGGTAGGGGCGCGGCCGCGAGCATGAGGATCGGGGTCTTCCTCGTCGCGGCGGGCTTCCCGGGCATGGCGCCCGGGGACGTGCTGCGCGGCACGGTGGAGGCGATCGAGGCCGCCGAGCGGGCCGGGTTCGACGACGCCTGGATCGCCGAGCACCACTTCATGTCGTACGGCGTCTGCCCGTCGGCGGTGACACTGGCGGCCGTGGCGCTGGGCCGGACCTCGCGGATCACGGTGGGGACGGCGGTCAGCGTGCTGTCCGCCCAGCATCCCGTCGCGCTGGCGGAGCAGGCGGCGATCCTCCACCACGTGTCGGACGGCAGGTTCCGGCTCGGTGTGGGGCGTGGGGGCCCGTGGCTGGAACTGGAGGTCTTCGGCACCGGGACGGCGAGGTTCGAGCGGGGTTTCCCCGAATCGCTCGACCTGTTGTGCGCGGCACTGGCCGGTGAGACGGACGGCGGCTCGGTGGCGGCGGACGGCGAGTTCTTCCGCTTCCGGGAGGTCACGATGGTCCCGCAGGCCCGGATGTCGCCCGTCGTCGCCTGCACGTCGGCCGGCACGGTCCGGCTCGCCGCCGAACGGGCGCTGCCCATGCTCCTCGGCATGCACATCGGCGACGACGAGAAGGCGGAGATGATCGCCGCCTACGAGACGTACGCGACAGGCCCGGCGGCGCACATCGGCGCCGCGCTCGGTCACGTGGCGGACACCACCGAGCAGGCCGTACAGGAGATGCGGGAGTCGCTGCCGCACTGGCTCGGGCCGGGACTGGCGGGGTACGTCCCGGTGGACGGCCGGCCGCCGCCCCGGCGAGACATTCCGGAGTACGTGGACCTGCTGTGCCGGATCCACCCGGTGGGATCGGCGGAGCACTGCGTGGAGAAGATCGTTACCACGGCGGCGCGAACCGGGTTGCGGCACCTCATCCTGATGGTCGAGGGCGCCGGAGACCGCGGGCGGACGCTGGAGAACATCGCCCGCCTCGGCGCGGAGGTGCTCCCGGCCGTGAGACGGCGAGGGCCGGGGGCGGCGTGAACCGGAGCGCCGCCCCGGCCGAACGTCAGGTCAGCAGTCGACCAGTTCCGGGCTCTGGTTCAGGATCTGTGCCCGGGGCGTGACGAACTCCCGGTAGGCCTCGGTGGCCTCCGGGCGGAACACCGCGACGCGGTGGCAGTTCTGGAAGGCCAGCCGTACGCCGAAGTGCCTTTCGAGGGCGCCGCGCATCGCGTCGCTGGCCAGGCAGCGCAGCAACTGACCCCGGGCGGCCTCGTCCGGCGGCGGCACCTGGTTGTCGGCGAAGTCGGCGCCGGACCGGTCCCGCCGCTCGACCAGCGCGGTGATCGTCGCCCAGGCGTACGGAAGCGAGTCGCGGACACAGGCGACGAAGGCCGCGTCGTCCACCTCGCCGGCGCGGGCCTGGTCGAGCAGGTCGTTGGACACGGACAGCGACATGAGCTGTTCTCCTCTCAGCGTCTGCTCAGAGAGCGGGGACGCAGTTGACGGTAGATCGAACGCGGCGGGTATCCATGTGGCGCGGAGGCGACACGTTCATTGGGCGGCGACGGCCGGGCCGTACACGAAGCCGGGGTCGATCTGCGCGGTCAGGTCCTGTCCCGTCGCCCGGTCGGCCCACGCGCGGGCGTTCCTGATGTGGAACTCGGCCGCCTGCCTGCCGAACTTCGGCCAGTCCTTGGGCTGCGCGTCGAGCCGGTCGAGCATGGTGGCGAGGGCCAGGTGGCCGGCGGGCTCCAGGTCGTCGAGCGTGAACGGCCGGCCCTGCTCCATGCCGCGGATGGCGGGGGAGTGGCCGAACCAGGTCAGCAGGTCGTCGCCGACGTGCTCGCGGAGGAAGTCGACGTCCTCCGGCGAGTGGACCTTGTTGCCCACGACGGCGATCTCGACGTCGAACCCGGCGGCGTGGTCGCGGTACTGCCGGTAGACGCTCACGCCCTGACGGGTCGGCTCGGCGACCAGGAAGGTGAGGTCGAAGCGGGTGAACAACCCGGAGGCGAAGGAGTCCGCCCCTGCGGTCATGTCCACCACGACGTACTCGCCGGGGCCGTCGACCAGATGGTTGAGATAGAGCTCCACCGCGCCGAGCTTGGAGTGGTAGCAGGCGACGCCGAGGTCGTCCTCCTCGAACGGGCCGGTGACCATGAGCGAGACGCCCTCGACGGAGCACGACGGGAAGAACGGGTCGTCCAGCCGGATCAGCCGTGAGCCGCGCCCGGGCGGGGTCGTCTTGACCATGGACGCCGCGTCGCGGATCAGCGGATTGTCGCCGCGCAGATAGTCCTTGATCTCGGTCAGCATCGCGCCCAGCGGTGGGGGGTGCTCGGCCGCGTCCGCATCCGCTGTCAGGCCCAGTGCCAGGCCGAGGTGCTGGTTGATGTCGGCGTCGATGGCGACGACCGGCCCCCTCCGTGTCGCGTACCTCGCGAACAGCGACGACAGCGTGGTCTTGCCGCTTCCGCCCTTGCCGACGAACGCCACGCGCATGAAGGCCCCCCAACCGAAACGATGAAATGAAAACCGTTGTCACTTTCACTCGTGCGCCATCATGGCACACACGAGGAGAGCGCGGGTGGATTTCAGGCCGCGGAAGGCGTCGGAACGAGCGAGGGCGGCTGGAAGAGCGCGAGCACCCTGACGAGCGTGGGCCGCAGGGCGTCCCAGTCGGCGGCGGGGGTGGTCCAGGTGAGCACGCTCGTCGTCGTGCCCGTGGAGATCACCCGGCGGTACTGGTGATACTCCACTCCCTTGGTCAGGTGGTCCCGCGCCGACGCCTTGCGCGGGGTCCAGGTGAACTCCCAGTCGGCGGAAGGACCGTGCTCGCCGGTCACGGCCCTGAGCCGGAGCTTGCGATAGGTCGTGGCGGACGGACGGAGAATCTCCTCCGCCTCGCCGAGCGCCGCCAGGGGATCGGTGCCGCGCTGCGCGGTCACCTCGACCGTGAACGCCGCCCCGCCGTCCCGCGAGCGCCACGAGGTCGAGTAGGGCCTCTCCTCGCGGATCCAGCCGCGGGGCACACCGGCCCGCCAGCCGGCGTCGGAGGTGTGCCACTTCAGCTTCAACCGCCCCGTGGGGGGCGACACAACGGCCGACGGGGAGATCGGGGCCGATGGCGTGACGGAGACGACCGCCCGGGCGCCGGCCCGGCTCTCGCCGCCGGGCCGCAGCACCGCCCAACCCCCCCACAGCACAAGCGATCAGCACGGCCGCCGCCACCCCGATGAAGAGACGAGTGCGGCCGGGGCCCCGGCGTACGGGCTGAGGCGGGGCGGGCGGCTCGATCTCGGCGAGCAGGCGGTCGGCGGTCTCCGCGTCGATCCGCCGCCTGGGCTCCCGGGCCAGCAGCCCGGTGAGCACCCCGCGCAGTTCCCCGGGAACCTCCTCCGGCGGCCCCTGGCCCGTGGGCGGCCTGCCGGTGACGGCCAGGTGGAGGGTGGCGCCCAGCGACCAGAGGTCGGCGGCGACCGTGCGCGGCCCGCCGGCGGCCGTTCCGGGGCGAGGTACGTCTCGGTGCCACGGCCGGCGGAAGGGCTGCTCGGTACAGGATCGCGGGCGAACGCCGGATCGGTGGCCAGCATCGACACGCCGAAGTCGGCGAGCAGCACCCGCCCGTCGTGCGCGAGGAGCACGTTGGTGGGCCGGACGTCGCCGTGCCGTACGCCGGCGGCGTGGGCGTGCGTGAGCGCGGACAGCACCGTGCGGGCGACCCGCGCGGCCTCGGCCGGGGGCAGCGGCCCGTCGCCGGAGACCACCCCGTCGAGCGAGCGCGAGGGGACCAGTTCCGTCACGACGTACGGGGTGTCGCCCTCCTCGGCGACGTCGTAGACGGCGGCGATGTGGGGGTGGCGCAGCCGCTCGGCCTGGCGGGCCTCACGGGAGACGCGCTGGACGAGCCGCAGCCGCGCGGTCTCGCCCAGGTCCGGGGGCAGCAGGACCTCGCGGATCGCGACGGGCCGGTCGAGCAGCGTGTCGCGGCCCTCCCACACCAGTCCGGTGCGGCCGTGGCCGAGGGCGCGGACCAGCTGGTATCGCCTGACGATGAGCTGCCCAGCAGTACCCATCCCGCCTGCCTCTACGCCACGGCACGTTCCACCTGAATGTGGAGTCTTGCACAAGTACCGGGATCAGAGGGGCGGAAGTGAACCGGTCGCGATGTGGGCGAGCGTGACCTCGGTGAGCGTCGCCTGCTCGTGGTCGCGCAGCGCCGTCCAGACGTCCCCAAGGGGCTCGGCGACCCCGTGGAAACCCTCGCTGTCCTGGGGCGCCCCCTCCATGATGAGGACCACGTCGGCGAGTGTGATCTGCTCGGCGGGCCGCGCGAGCCAGTAGCCGCCCTCGGGTCCGCGCTGGCTGTGGATGAGGCCGGCCCGCCGCATCTGCAGCAGGATGTTGTCGAGGAACCGCCGGGGAATGCGCTGGGCGGCCGCGATCCGCTCGGCCGGGACCGGCCCCGGCGCCGCCGCGGCGAGTTCGGCGGCGGCGCGCAGGGCGTACTGGGTCCGTACGGAAAGCCGCATCTTCTTACACTGCAAGTGCCAGAGATCGGGCGCCCGGTGCGGGCCTGACGTGTACGGTGTCGCCCGGCCCGAGCCCGAGCCGGTCGGCCTGCTCCCGCGTCACCTGGACCCACGCCTCGTGCCCGCCGATCTCCACCTCCACGCGCACCTCGAAACCGAGCCGTACGACGCGGGAGATCACGGCGGGCGAGCCGCCCTCGACGGGGTCCGGGCTGATCTCGACGTCGTGCGGGCGGACCAGGCTGCCGCCGATCTCGGTGACCGGGCCCAGGAAGCGCATCACGAACGGGTTGGCCGGGTTGTCGTACACCTCGCCGGGGCTGCCGGCCTGCACGACCTCGCCCCCGGCCAGCACCACGATCGTGTCGGCGACCTCGATCGCCTCCTCCTGGTCGTGGGTGACGAACACGGTGGTGACGTGGACCTCGTCGTGCAGCCGGCGCAGCCACGTCCGCAGTTCCTTGCGCACCTGCGCGTCGAGGGCGCCGAACGGCTCGTCGAGCAGCAGCACCTGAGGCTCCACCGCGAGGGCCCGGGCCAGGGCCATGCGCTGGCGCTGGCCGCCCGACAGCTGGGACGGGTAGCGGTCGGCCAGTTTCTCCAGGTGGACCAGCTCCAGCAGTTCCATGACCCGTTTGCGGATCTCGTCCTTGGGCCGCTTGCGGATCTCCAGCCCGAAGGCCACGTTGCGGAAGACCGAGAGGTGCTTGAAGGCGGCGTAGTGCTGGAACACGAAGCCGACGTTGCGCCGCTGCGGGGACAGCCGGGTGGCGTCGACGCCGGAGATCCGGACCGTGCCGGTGTCGGGCCGCTCCAGCCCGGCGATCACCCGCAGCAACGTCGACTTCCCCCCGCCGCTCGGGCCGAGCAGGGCGGTGAGCGACCCCGCGGCGACGTCCAGCGACACGTCGTGCAGGACGGGGGTCGTCCCGAACGACTTGTTCACGTCGCGTACCTCAATTGCCATCGATGCGATCCTTCGGGCGCAGGAGCTTGGTGAGCAGCAGGGTGACCACGGCGATCAGGGCGAGGGCCGTGGCGGCGGCGAACGCGGCCGGCTGGTCGAAGTTCTGGAACCGCTCCTCGACGAACAGCGTCAGCGTCTGAGTCTGGTCCACGAGGCGGCCGGAGACCACCGCGACCGCGCCGTACTCGCCGAGCGAACGGGCCAGGCAGAGCACGACGCCGTAGCCGAGGGCCCAGCGGATGCCGGGGAGCGTGATGCGGACGAACGTCTGGAGCCGGCTCGCGCCCAGCGTGTGCGCGGCCTGTTCCTGCTCGTCGCCGAGCTCCTCCAGGACCGGTACGACGGCTCGCACGACGAGCGGCAGCGACACGAACACCGTGGCCAGCACCATGCCGGGGGTGGAGAAGATCACCTGGATTCCCCAGCTCTCCAGCAGGCCGCCGAAGGGGGAGAACCGGCCGTACACGAGGATGAGCGCGAGCCCCACGACGACCGGCGAGACGGCCATCGGCAGGTCGATGAACGCCCCCAGCAGCCGTTTGCCGGGGAACTCGTGGCGGACGAGCAGGAGCGCGGCGCCGACCCCGAAGACCGTGTTGGCGAGGACCGCCCAGCCGGCGACCGTCAGCGTGACCTTGAAGGCGTGCAGGGCCGACGGGGAGGTCAGGGCCTCGGTGAACGGCCCGAGCCCGTCTCCGAAGGTCCGCCAGATGATCAGCCCCACGGGCAGCACCAGCAGGAACAGGACGTAGACGACGGCGACCACGCGCAGGACGTGCTTAGCCACGGCGGCTCCCCCAGCGCTGCAGGACGTCGAGCGTGATCAGCGCGACCAGGGCCACCACGAGCAGGACCGTCGAGATCGCGGCCGCGCCGGTGGTGTTGTCTCCCTCGATCTGGCTGAAGATGTTCACCGCCGCGACCTGCGTCTTGAACGGCAGGTTGCCCGAGATGAGCACGGTCGAGCCGAACTCGGCGATCGCCCGGGTGAAGGCGAGGGCGGTGCCGGACAGCATCGCGGGGATCAGGTTCGGCAGGATGACCCGGCGGAAGGTCTGGAACGGGCTCGCGCCGAGGGAGGCCGCCGCCTGCTCCATCTCCGTGTCGAGTTCCAGCAGAACCGGCTGCACCGTACGGACGACGAACGGCAGCGTGACGAACAGCAGCGCCAGCACGACTCCGGCCCTGCTGTAGGCCAGGTTGACCCCGAGCGGGGACTGCGGGCCGTACAACGCGAGCAGGACGAGACCGGCGACGATGGTCGGCAGCGCGAACGGCAGGTCGATGATCGTGTCGAGCACGCCCCGGCCGGGGAAGCGGTCGCGGACCAGCACCCAGGCGATGATCGTGCCCACGACCAGGTTGACCAGGGCGACGAGCGCCGAGGCGCCGACGGTCAGGGTGAGCGCCGCCCAGGCGTCGGGGGTGGTGACCGAGCGCCAGAAGTACCCGGGCCCCTCGTCGGCCGAGCGCCAGACGACGGCGGCCAGCGGGATCAGCACGATCAGGCTCAGGTACAGCACCGCGGTGCCGAGGCCGGCGGCGGTGCCGCCGGCCACGCGCGAGGAGGGGCGTACGGTGATCGCGGTCACTTCCGCGTCACTTCCCTCGTCACTTCTCGGTAGCCACGCCGAGCTTGCGTTCGATCTCCGCGACCTTGCCGGTCTTCGAGTCGAAGAAGTCGGTCGTGATCTTGTCCCAGCCGCCCAGGTCCTGGATCGTGAACAGCTGCGGCGGGGCGGGCCAGTTGAAGCCGGTCACGCCGTCGATGGATGGGCGGTAGCCGTTCTTGGCGAAGATCGTCTGAGCCTCTACGGAGTAGAGGTACTTCAGGAAGGCCGCGGCCTCCTTGGGGTGGGCGCTGTTCTTCGTCACGGCCACCGGGTTCTCGATGAGGAGCGTCGAGTCCGGGACCGTGTAGTCGATCTCCTGGTTGTTCTGCTGCGCGAAGATCGCCTCATTCTCGTACGTGAGGATCGCGTCGCCCTTGCCGCCGGTGAAGGTCTGCAGCGACTTGCGGCCGCTGTCGTCCTGGACCGGAACGTTCTTGAGCAGCGCGTCCAGGTAGGCGAGCCCCGCGGCCTGGTCGGCGCCCTTGTTCGACTTGGCGCCGTAGCCCGCGAGCAGGTTCCAGCGGGCGCCGCCGGAGGTGAACGGGTTCGGCGTGATGACCTCGACTCCGGGCTTGACGAGGTCGTCCCAGGTCTTGATGCCCTTCGGGTTGCCCTTGCGGGTGCCGATGACGACGACGGACTTGGTGAGGATCCCCTTGGTCGGACCGGAGTTCCAGTCCGGCGCGACGATGCCGGCCTTCACGAGCCGGGTGATGTCGGTCTCCAGGGAGAACTCGACGATGTCCGCCTTGAGCCCGTTCGCCACGGCGCGGCTCTGGTCGCCGGACGCGCCGAACGACTGGGTGAAGGTGATGTTCTTGCCCTCGGGCGTCTTCTGGAACGCCTTGATGATGTCCTCGAACGCCGCCTGTGGGGTGGAGTAGGCGACCAGCGCCAACTGGACCTTGCCTCCGCCGCCGTCGCCCCCGCCGGCGTTGTCGTCTCCCCCGCAGGCGGTGACCAGGGTGGTCGTCGCCATGACGGCGGCTGCGATGGCCCCGAGCCTGCGCACTCTCATGCCTGTCCTCTATTCCGAGAGATTCCTACCAAGTCAGTCGGTTTAGTCGATATTAAAGACCGTTCCAGGAATCCCGTCAACCCCGATGGGTTTTTGCGATTGTTGTGAAATTTCCAGACAGGACGTGTCGATCGGTGCTAGGAACGTTCGCTATTGGGACACGACCCAAAAGCTCACTGAGGAAGGACCTTCATGCGCGACCCGGTCACCGAGGACGCCTACGAGCAGGACGATTCGTTCATCCGGCCGTACATCGCCGGCGAAGGCCAGTACGGCGGGGAGGGAGACCGGTTCTGGTCCGAAGAGCAGGACGACCGGGCTCTCGGCGAGAGGCCTGACGACGAGGGCGACGTGCTGTCGGAGGGCTGGCGGCCGGACCAGCCCGCGCAGACCCCCGCCGACCACGCCGACCAGGATGACTACGCCGCCGGACGCACCGTCCGGCACCGCTCGGAAGATCTGGCGAGGGACGAGGACCTGGCGGGCGACGAGTACCTGGCGGGCGACGGCGACACCGATCCGCGCGGTTTCCTCGGCTCTGGCTGGCGCAGCGCCCCCGATCCCGACGAGGACGAGGACGAGGGTCCGCGGCGCGGCGGGATGCTGCTGCGGACCGGTCTGATCGCCGTCGGTGTCCTGGGCGCGATCTGGGCGCTGGCGCTGTGGGTCGGGCAGCCCTCCGGAGCGGAGTGCGATGGCGGGGCAGGCTGCGCCGCCGGGACGGCCGCGACGGCGCCGGTCTCCCCGGCCCCCAGCGACGCCGCCCCCACCGACGCCGCGCCCACCGAGGCCGCGCCGAGCGACGCGCCGGGTGACACTCCCACTGACGCCCCGAGGGCCGAGCCCACACGGACCCGGCCCGGCACGTCCGGGACCTCGGCGCCGGCCGCGTCGTCCGCGCCCACACACACGCCCCGGTCTCGCGCGCAGGACCCCGGCTCCCGGACCCCCGCCTCCCCGCACCCGTCGCGAGTGTCGATCGACTCGAAGGAGCAGTCGTCCGCCGACGAGCACGCCGACGAGCAGGCCGGCGGAACGACCTCGGGAACCGGCACGGCGTCCGAGGAGCAGTCGGCCCCGGCTACGACCGCGGCGCCCGCCCCCACCCAGGAGGCGCCTCACCACGGCGGCGGCCTGTTCGGCTGGCTCTTCTAGTGCTCAGGGCTCAGGAAGCCGTGCAGCTGTCCTGAGTGGCGTCGAAGCCCTCCACGTCGTCGAGCGTCTTGGGGGGCTTCATCCCCTGCCAGTCGGCCCCGATCCCCAGCACGAGGGTCTGTGTGGTGGCCGTGCGCACCAGGCGGGGGCGCGACTTCTTGAGCTCGCGGAACAGCCGGGACGCCCGGCTCTCGCCGTTCTCCGAGTACGCCACGACGGTCTTGGCGTACGGCTTGGGCGCCTGCTCGACCTTGACGATGTGGTAGCCGCGCTGCTCCAGTTCGGCGGCCACCTGGGTGCCGAGCCCCTGCTGCCCGCTGCCGTTGCGGACCAGGATGTGGATCTGCGACTTGGGGATCTTCTGCTCGCCGCTCTTGACGTTCTTGGCGATCTGGTCGGCGGCGACCATCCTGAACAGCCGCCGGGCCTGGGGCTGCACCCACTCGACCCGGCCGGGGTTGGTGACCGAGTAGCGCCAGGGGGTGGTGACGAAGCGGATCTGCCCGGCGGTCAGGCCCTGCGCGCTGGTCGCGAGCTCCTTCATCACGCCGATCGTGAGGTCGGGGTCGGTGGTGATCGACTTGGTCACCGCGTCGAGGAACCCGAACAGCGTCGCGGGGTTGGTCAGCGTCTCGCCGCTCATGGCCTTCTTGGCCATCGAGGCGAGGAACATCTGCTGGCGCTGGATCCGGCCGATGTCGGAGCCGTCGCCGAGCGAGTAGCGGGCGCGGACGTATCCGAGCGCCTGCTCGCCCTTGAGGGTCTGCTTGCCCGCGGGCAGGTCGAGCAGCGCCTTCTTGTCGTGGACGGCCTGCGGCAGGCAGACCTGCACGCCGCCCAGCGCGTTCACCATCGCCTTGAAGCCGGTGAAGTCGACCTTCACGAAGTGGTCGATGTGGATGTCGGTGAGTCCCTCGATCGTCTTCCAGGTGCAGCCGATGCCGCCGGAGTTGAACGACTCGTTGATCATCCCGACGTGCGGCCGCTGGCCCGGCAGGTTGCCCTTGGCCGGGCAGGCGGGGAGGGCGACGAGTGAGTCGCGCGGGAAGCTGATGAGGACCGCGCCGTCCCGGTTCGGGGAGATGTGCGCCACGATGATCGTGTCGGTGCGCTCGCCGGGGAACTTGCCGTACTTGGCGTTGGCGCCGTTGCGCTGGTCCGAGCCCACGATCAGCACGTTGAGCGCCTTGCTGATCTTCTGTGGCCGCGCCTCGCCCCCGAGATCCTTCTGGGTCACCGCCTCGTGCTTGACGTTGCCGGTCAGCTTGACGTAACCGCCGACGGCGAACGTGGCGGCACCCGTGAGCACGCCCAGCGCTCCCGACAGCGTGACCCACAGCCATGCCCGCCACCTGGGCGGCGTCCGGGGCGGCGGCGCCGGGAGGTCCTCCGCCGGGGGCGCGGGACGGACGTCGACGTGACCCACTGTCGTGCTCCTGAGGGTCGGACCAGGCGTTTCTCACCAGGTCGAAAAGCCAGTAGCGGCAAACGGGGCCAAGTGTAGCGATCTCTCCTGAACGTCACCTTTCAAACGCTGTAACCGTCCTGCAAGATCTACGCGGGCGGCGCCGTGCTGCCGCGGGTGGTCAGGCGCGGGGCCTCGTCCTCCAGCGGCCTGGCCTCCACGCCGTCGATCAGCGCGAGCAGCCGCTGCGCCGCGTGCGCGCCGTACGCGGGGATGTCGCGGGTGAGCACGGTCAGCGGCGGGCGGACGACCTGGCAGAGCGGGGAGTCGTCCCAGGCGACGACGGACAGGTCGCCGGCACGTCGAGCCGCATCTCCTGGGCGACCGACAGGCCGGCCACGGCCATGATGTCGTTGTCGAAGACGATCGCCGTGGGCCGCTCGGGCGAGCTGAGCAGCCGCCGCGTGGCCCGCGCGCCCTCCTCGCCGGTGTAGTCGGTGTGCACGATCGGGCAGGCGTCCAGCCCGAGACCCGCGCAGACGTCGCCGAACGCGCGGTCGCGGATCGCCGTGTGCGACAGCTGGGGCAGCCCGGCGACGCGGGCGATCCGCCGGTGCCCGAGCGCGACGAGATACTCCACCGTCTCGCGTACGGCCGCGCTGTCGTCGGCCCAGACCGGCACGAGCGATCCGGCGGCCGAGGGGTGCCCGAGGACGACGACGGGCATGCCCAGCTCCTCCACCTGCGGCACCCGGGGGTCGTCGAGGTGGAGGTCGACGAGGATCGCGCCGTCCACCCGGCCCTCCCCCCCACCAGCGGCGGTAGACGCCCATCTCGGCCTCGTGGTCGCCGACCACTTGGAGCAGCAGCGCGTACGAGCGGGCGGACAGCTCCGCCTCGATGCCGCTGATCAGCTCCATGAAGAACGGCTCGACGCCCAGGAACCGGGCGGGCCGGCACAGGGCGAGGCCCACGGCGTGCGCGCGGGCGCCGTTGAGCGCCCTGGCGGCGATGTTCGGGCGCCAGCCGATCTCGTTCGCGATGGCCAGGATGCGGGCCCTGGTGGCTTCTGACACGCCCGGCTGGCCGTTCAGGGCGTACGAGACCGCGCCCTTGGAGACCCCCGCCTGGCGTGCGATGTCCGCGATGGTCGGTCTTCTCACGTGTCCCCTCGGCTGAACCGGTCCAGTGACCCTCACCCTACTACCGTTACTTTGCCTACATCTTCCCCTATTGACACCGGCGACATCCCGATTTTACGGTCTTGGTACTTATCCGGTTCAGCAGTAGCGAGCCGAGCATCATCGGGGCCTGGCAGGAGTGCGGACCCCGCGCGGTGTCGCGTGGGGGGAGGAGAGTCACCATGCGAAACCGAACGCGGTTTCTTATACCGGTGCTGGCGGCCGGCCTGTTAAGCGCGGCCTGTTCGGGAGGCGGGGGTTCGTCCACGCCGACCGGTCCGGCGGGCGGCGCGGCGGGAGGCGGTGCGGCCGCGCCTGCGGGCGGCAGCGGCGGGGCCTTCCCCCGCAACGAGACCCTCTACACCAGCGGCACCCAGTGGGGACCACCCGCGAACTGGAACCCGCTGCGCGAGTGGGACTTCGCCACCGGCACCAAGGGCCTCGTCTACGAGACGCTGTTCATGTACGACCCGAACACCGACAAGTTCACGCCGTGGCTGGCCGAGAGCGGCGACTGGACCGGTGACCTGGAGTACACGCTCAAGCTGCGCAAGGGCATCACCTGGTCGGACGGCAAGCCGTTCACCGCCGACGACGTGATCTTCACGTTCGAGCTCGGCAAGATGGAGACCGTCCCCTACCACCCGCTCTGGGACTGGATGAAGAGCGCGGAGAAGGTCGACGACTACACGGTCAAGTTCACCTTCACCACGGCCAACTACCAGGAGTGGGCCAACCACCTCTACAGCCGGGCCATCGTCCCCAAGCACCTGTGGGAGGGACGGTCCGAGGACGAGGTGATGAACGGGGTCAACGAGAAGCCCGTCGGCACCGGCCCGTACGCCTACCAGTCGCACGACCAGGACCGCATGGTCTGGGTCAAGCGCGACGGCTGGTGGGCCACCAAGGCCCTCGGCAAGGACGTGAAGCCCAAGTACATCGTCGACATCGTCAACTCCAGCAACGAGGTCGCGATGGGCCTGCTGCTGCAGAAGGGCCTCGACCTCAGCACCAACTTCCTGCCGGGCATCGCCAACCTGGTCAAGGGCAGCTTCGGCATCGAGACCTACTACGACCAGCCGCCGTACATGCTGTCGGCGAACACGGCGTGGCTGTGGCTCAACACGACGAAGAAGCCGATGGACGACAAGGAGTTCCGCAAGGCGGTCGCCTACTCCATCGACACCAAGAAGATCGTCGAGGGTGTCTACGGCAACCTGGTCAAGGCGTCCGACCCGACCGGCCTGCTGCCGCAGTGGGACAAGTACGTCGACAAGAACGTCACCTCCACGCTCGGCTTCTCCTACAACCCGGACAAGGCCAAGCAGTTGCTCGCCGACGCCGGCTACAAGGACCGCAACGGCGACGGGCTGGTCGAGTCGCCGAGCGGCGGCAAGATCTCGCTCAAGCTGATCGTGCCCGCCGGCTGGACCGACTGGATGGAGGCGGCCCGGGTCATCAGCTCCAGCGCCAAGGCCGTCGGCATCGACATCGAGGCCGACTTCCCCGACTACAACGCGCTTGTCGACGTCCGCAACTCCGGCAAGTACGACATGGTCATCAACAACGACAAGCAGCTCGCGAACACCCCCTGGCTGTACTACGACTACCTGTTCCGCCTGCCGGTGCAGAAGCTGCAGACCACGACGAACTTCGGCCGGTACGAGAACAAGC
Organism: Microbispora sp. GKU 823; assembly: GCF_002027145.1. NCBI lineage: Bacteria > Bacillati > Actinomycetota > Actinomycetes > Streptosporangiales > Streptosporangiaceae > Microbispora > Microbispora sp. GKU 823. The sequence goes on from NZ_MWJN01000129.1 coordinate 14,620, forward strand.
GGGCGTGGGAGCTCACGCAGCAGCTCGACCAGGTCAAGCCCGAGGACGTCGAGGGCATGAAGAAGATCACCTCGCAGCTGCAGAAGATCCAGCTCGAGGACATGCCGGTCATCCCGCTCTGGTACAACGGCCTGTGGTCCCAGACCACCAACTCGGTCTGGAAGAACTGGCCCAGCAGTGCGCCGAACACGCCGAAGTACCCGCCCACGGTGTGGCGCAACTGGCTGGAGATGGGCGGCACGCTCATGCTCACCGAACTCCAGCCGGCCTCCGGAGGCTGATCTTCTCGCGCCCCCCTTCCGCCGTCCTGCGTACGGGAGGGGGGCGCCGTTCCGCGACCGGGAGGTCGATCTTGCGCCGCTATTTCGGCAGAAAGCTTCTCATCTACGGCCTGACGTTCTTCGTGGCCGTGACCATCAACTGGATGATCCCGCGGTTCATGCCGGGCGACCCCGTGCAGAGCATGCTCTCGCGGGCCAACGTCGCGCAGCCGGCGGCCGTCGAGGCCATGCGGGCGCACTACACCGCGATGTTCGGCTTCGACCTGCCGCTGTGGCAGCAGTACCTCAACTTCTGGGGCTCGCTGCTGAAGGGCGACCTCGGCATCAGCATCTGGCTGTTTCCGACGCCGGTGTCCGACGTGATCATCCGGGCGGTTCCGTACACGCTGGGCCTGCTGATCCCGTCCATCCTGCTGAGCTGGTTCGCCGGCAACCGGTTCGGCGCCTTCGCCGCGCGGCGCAAGTGGCTCGACAACAGCGTGCTCCCCGTCGGCTACGTGCTGACCGCCACGCCGTACATGTGGCTGGCGATCCTGCTGGCCTGGGCGCTCGGCATCGTCGCGGGCGTCTTCCCGGTCGCCGGGGCCTACGGCTTCGACCTGCAGCCGTCCCTGTCGTGGGATTTCCTCGGCAGCCTCGCCCAGCACTGGTTCCTGCCGTTCGCCTCGCTGTTCCTGGTCGCGTTCGGCGGCTGGGCCATCGGCATGCGCAACATGATCATCTACGAGCTGGAGGCGGACTACGTCAACTACCTGCGGGCGCTCGGCGCGCCGATGCGGCTGGTGCGGCGTTACGCCTTCAGGAACGCGATCCTGCCGCAGGTGACTGGCCTGGCCCTGCAACTCGGCGTGCTCGTGGCCGGCGCGCTGGTCACCGAAATCGTCTTCAGCTATCCCGGGCTGGGGCACCTGATCCTCCAGGCCATCCAGAACCAGGACTTCTTCCTGCTGCAGGGCACCTTCCTGTTCATCGTCATCGGCGTGCTGATCGCCAACTTCGTCATCGACATCGCGTACGTCCTGGTGGACCCGCGCACCAGGACCGGGATGGGAGGAGCGGCGTGAGCGAGGTCCTGCCCCAGCCGCAGCCACAGCCGCCCACCGCGCGGCGCGAGGCGCTGCACTTCGCGCTGCGCAACCGCAAGCTGGTCGTCGGCACGGTCATCGTCGCAGTGTTCCTCGTGGCCGGCCTGGCCGGGCCGCTGCTGTTCGACCACGGGCCGAACGACTACGTCGGGCCGCCGATGGCGCCGCCGTCCGGGGAGTTCTGGTTCGGCACCACGACGTTCGGCCAGGACGTCTTCGCCCAGTTCGTGTACGGCCTGCGCTCGACGTTCCTCGTGGGCGTGCTCGGCGGCGTGCTGGCGGCGATCGTCGGCATGGTCGTGGGGTTCGTCGCGGGCTACCGCGGCGGGTGGGTCGACGAACTGCTCAACATGCTCACCAACATCGTGCTCGTGCTGCCCGCGCTGGTGGTGCTGTTGATCATCAACGCCTACCTGGGTGTGCGGAGCATCGGCGTGCAGGCGCTGTTCATCGGGCTGACCTCGTGGCCGTGGGCCGCGCGGGCGATCAGGGCGCAGACGTTCTCGCTGCGCTCGCGCGACTTCGTCGACCTCGCCCGGCTGAGCGGCGTACGCACCCCGAAGATCATTCTTCGGGAGATCGCGCCGAACATGAGCTCGTACCTGTTCCTCACGTTCATCCTGCTGTTCGGCAGCGCGATCCTGATCGCCGCCTCGCTCGACTTCATCGGCCTCGGACCCACCGAGGGGGTCTCCCTCGGACTGATGCTCAACAACGCCGCGAGGTGGAGCGCGCTCCAGCTCGGCCTGTGGTGGTGGTTCATCCCGCCGGGCGCCGGCATCACGGCGATCGTCGGCGCGCTCTACGTCATGAACGTCGGGCTGGACGAGGTGTTCAACCCGAAGCTGAGGGAGATGTGACGTGGCGCTGAATGTCACCGACCTCCGGGTCTACTACCGGACGCTGCGCGGCGAGGTGAAGGCGCTCGACGGCGTCACGTTCTCCGTCGCGGACGGCGAGATCATGGGCCTGGCCGGGGAGTCCGGCTCGGGCAAGTCCACGCTCGCCAAGAGCCTGATCCGGCTGGACGGCCGCATGCGGCACGTCGGCGGCACGGTGGAGCTGGACGGGAAGACGATGCCCCTGGCGGACGACACCGGGATGGACCGGTTCCGCTTCCGCGAGGTGTCGCTCATCCCGCAGTACTCCATGAGTGCGCTCAACCCGACCAGGAAGATCGGCAAGATGGTCGGCGAGCTGCTGGACTCGCGCGGCGAGCGGCTGGAGAGGGCCGAGCTGGAGCGGCGGCTCGAGCTGGTGGGCCTGTCGAAGGACGTGCTCGACCGCTACCCGATCGAGCTGTCCGGCGGCATGAAGCAGCGGGTGGTCATGGTCATCTCCACGCTGCTGAACCCCTCGCTGCTGATCGCCGACGAGGTCACGTCCGCGCTCGACGTGTCGAGCCAGAAGGCCGTGGCCACGACGCTGCTCGGGTTCCGCGACCGCGGCCTGGTCACGAGCATGATGGTGGTCACCCACGACATCTCGCTCGTCTACCAGATCGCCGACACGATCATGGTGATGTACGCCGGGCGGCTGGCCGAGAAGGCCCCGGCCGAGGTGCTCGTCACCGCCCCGAGGCATCCGTACACCAAGCAGCTCATCTCCGCGCTGCCCGAGGTGGGGGTGCGCTACGAGGACCGCCGGCTGACGGGGATCCCCGGCAACCCGCCGTCCCTGCTCAAGCCGCCCGGGGGATGCCGGTTCAGGGACCGCTGCCCGCTCGCGTTCGACCAGTGCGCCGAGCAGCCGCCGTTCGCCGAGGTGGCCCCCGGCCACTTCGTCGCCTGCTGGAAGGCCGAGTGAATGCTGAAACTCGATAGCGTCTCCAAGGTCTACCGCGTCGGCGCGTTCGGCGGGCGCGAGCTGAAGGCCGTCTCCGACGTCAGCTTCGAGGTCGGCGAGGGGGAGGTGGTCTCGCTCATCGGCGAGAGCGGCAGCGGCAAGAGCACGCTCGGCCGGATGATCCTGCGGCTCGCCTCGATCAGCGGCGGCCGGATAACCCTGGACGGCAGGGACATCACCTCGATCAAGGACCGCAAGGAGTACTACCGGCAGGTGCAGGGCGTCTTCCAGGACCCCTTCAGCTGCTACAACCCCGTCTTCCGGGCCGACCGCGTGTTCGCGATGATCAAGGAGCAGTACTTCCCCCAGGCCGGCGCGGACGAGTGGCGAAAGCGCGTGGAGGGCGCGCTGGAGAGCGTGCGGCTCGACCCCGGCAACGTCCTCGGCAAGTATCCCCACCAGCTCAGCGGCGGCCAGCTCCAGCGCATGCTGATCGCCAGGGCCGTGCTCCTCGACATCCGGCTGCTGGTCGCCGACGAGATCATCAGCATGCTCGACGCGTCCACCCGCATCGACGTGCTCAACCTGCTCGCCGACCTGCGGGCGCGCGGCCTCGGCATCCTGTTCGTCACGCACGACCTGTCGCTCGGCAACTACGTCAGCGACAGGACCGTGGTGCTGCGCCACGGGAAGATCGTGGAAATGGGCCGGACGGACCTCGTCTTCGGCAACCCGGCGCATCCCTACACACGCTCGCTGCTTGCCTCGGTCCCCCGGCTGCACGCCAAGTGGACGGACGCCGTGCCCGAGGACGTGCCCTGCGCCTTCCACGAGGCGCCGCAGGAGAGCCGGACCCGCCCCGGGCTGGCCGAGGTGGAAGGCGACCACTTCGTGGCGTGCGCCGGTTGCGGGGCATCGAAGATTAAGGAGAACGCGTGAGCTCGTACCGTCCCCTGCACGACGGGTGGACCGTCACCGCCGTGTCGTCGACCGGGCAGCTCCGGCCGGTGGTCGCGGGCCTGCCCGCGGCCGTTCCCGGTTGCGTCCACACCGACCTCCTCGCCGCCGGGCTGATCGAGGACCCGTACCTGGACGACAACGAGGACCGGCTGACCTGGATCGGGCGTACGGCGTGGTCGTACGAGACCGTCTTCACCTGGGACGGGACCGACGACGACCGGGCGGACCTCGTCTGCGAGGGACTGGACACGGCCGCCACGCTCGTGCTCAACGGCGTCGAGATCGGCACGACGGCCAACATGCACCGGTCGTACCGCTTCCCGGTGCGGCACCTGCTGCACGCGGGCGAGAACACGCTCAAGATCCTGTTCGACCCGCCGTACGGGTACGCGGAGGCGCAGAAGGCGGCCCTCGGCGACCGCCCCGGCGCGTACGCCGAGCCCTACCAGTTCATCAGGAAGATGGCCTGCAACTTCGGCTGGGACTGGGGGCCGACGGTGGTCACCGCCGGGATCTGGCGGCCGATCGGCATCGAGACCTGGAGCACCGCCCGGATCGCCGAGGTGCGGCCCTTCGCCTCTGCGGACGGGACCGTCGAGGTGCACGTGGCGGTCGAGCGGGCCACCGAGCGGCCGCTCACGCTCACGGCCTCGGTGGGGGGCGTGACCGAGACGGTGACCGTCGCGGCCGGGCAGCGCCGGGCCGTCGTCACGCTGACCGTGCCGGACGCCGAGCTGTGGTGGCCGCGCGGGTACGGCGAGCAGCCGCTGTACGATCTGACGGTCCGGCTCGAAGATCAGGAGTGGGCCGGCCGGATCGGCTTCCGCTCGGTCGAGCTGGACCGGACCGACGACGCCTTCACGTTCGTCATCAACGGCAGGCCGGTCTTCGTCAAGGGCTTCAACTGGATCCCCGACGACTGCTTCCCCAGCCGCATCACCCGGGAGCGGCTGGCCGAGCGGTTCGCCCAGGCGGCCGCCACGGGCGCCAACTGCCTGCGGGTGTGGGGCGGCGGCAGGTACGAGAGCGAGGACTTCTACGACCTCGCCGACGAGATGGGCCTGCTCGTCTGGCAGGACTTCCCGTTCGCCTGCGCGGCCTACCCGGAGGAGGGCCGGTTCACCGCGGAGGTCGAGGCCGAGGCCCGCGAGCACGTCGCCCGCCTGGCCCGCCACGCCAGCCTCGTCCTGTGGTGCGGCAACAACGAGAACATCGAGGGCCACGCCGACTGGGGCTGGCAGGACACGCTGGAGGGCCGCAGCTGGGGCGGCGGCTTCTACTACGACCTGCTGCCCCGGGTCGTCGCCGAACTCGACCCGACCCGGCCGTACTGGCCGGGCAGCCCCTACTCCGGCGCTCCCGACCTGCCGCCGAACGACCCGGCCAAGGGCACGATCCACATCTGGACGGTCTGGAACCACCAGGACTACACCCACTACGCGACCTACACGCCGAGGTTCGTGGCCGAGTTCGGCTTCCAGGGCCCGCCGACGTACGCGACGCTGCGCGCCGCGGTCTCCGACGACCCGCTGACGCCGGTCTCCCCGGGGGTGACCCACCACCAGAAGGCGATCGACGGCAACCTCAAGCTGCTGCGCGGGCTCGGCGAGCACCTGCCCCGGCCGGACGGGTTCGACGACTGGCACTACTACACCCAGGTCAACCAGGCCAGGGCGATGGCCTTCGGCATCGAGCGGTTCCGGGCGCTCGCGCCCTACTGCATGGGCACGATCGTGTGGCAGCTCAACGACTGCTGGCCGGTCACCTCCTGGGCCGCGGTGGACGGCGGCGGGCGGCGCAAGCCGCTGTGGTACGCGCTGCGCCGGGCGTACGCCGACCGGCTGCTGACCTTCCAGGGCGACCAGGGTGACACGGTGGCGGTCGTGAACGACACCGACGAGCCGTGGTCGGGCGAGCTCGCCGTCGACCGGCTCAGCCTGTCGGGGGGAGATCCTGGCCAAGGAGCGCTTCGACGTGTCGGTCCCGGCGCGCGGCACGGCGTCCGTGGAGCTGCCCGAGGGAGTGGCGCGGACCGGGAACCCGGCGGGCGAGGTGCTGGTGGCCGCCCTCGGCGACGCACGCGCGCTGCGGTTCCCGCGCGAGGACCCGGCCATGGACTACCCGCCGGCGGAGCTGGACACGGTGGTCGAGGAGATCGAGGGCGGGCTGCGGGTGCGGGTGACCGCGCGGACGATCGTGCGCGAGCTGGCGATCTTCCCCGACCGCCTCGACCCCCGCGCGACCGTGGACGACCAGCTCGTCACGCTGCTGCCGGGGGAGACCGCGGTCTTCCACGTCACGGGGGGTGAGGTGGATCCCGGCGCGCTCGTCCGTCACCCGGTGCTCCGATGCGTCAACGAACCCCGTTAGTCTCGGATCGCCCCCGCCTGACCGCCCGAAGGACGCCTGTGGACCTGCTCACCAATGTCATCAAGGACTACCCCTGGGGCTCCCGGACGGCCATCGCCGAGCTGACCGGGCGGCCCGCCTCCGGGCCGGAGGCCGAGATGTGGCTGGGCGCTCACCCGGCCGCGTCCTCCCGGCTGACCAGGGACGGGGCCGAGACCACGCTCGCCGACGCGGTCGCGGCCGACCCGGTGGGGACCCTCGGTGAGGCGGTCGCCCGCCGGTTCGGGGAGCGGCTGCCGTACCTGATGAAGCTGATCGCGGTCGACGCGCCGCTGTCGCTGCAGGTCCATCCCGACGCCGCGCAGGCCGCCGACGGCCACGCCCGGGGGGACGCGAACTACACCGACCCCTGGCACAAGCCGGAGCTGGTCTGCGCGCTCACGCCGTTCACCGGGCTGGCCGGGTTCCGGCCGCCCGAGCAGGCGGCGATGCTGGTCGAGCGGCTGCACGTGAACGCGCTGCGGCCGGTGGTCGAGGCGCTGCGCGACGGCGACGTGCTCGGCGCGCTGCGGGTGCTGCTGGAGTGGCCCCAATCCGGGGGCACGTCCCGGAGGGAGCTGGTCGAGTCGATGGTGTGGGCGGCCTCGGCCTGCCACACGCCCGACTACGCGCTCGTGGTGCGGCTGGCCAGGCGATACCCGGAGGACCCGGCCGTGCTGGCGCCGCTGCTGATGCGCCGCCACACGCTCGCCCCCGGCGAGGCGCTGTTCCTCGGGGCCGGAGTGCTGCACTGCTACCTCGACGGCTTCGCCGTGGAGATCATGGCCTGCTCCGACAACGTGCTCCGGGCGGGCCTGACCGGCAAGCACGTCGACGTGGAGGAACTGCTGCGGATCACCGACGCCGCGGCGCAGCCCCTGCCGGTGGAGCCGGTCGGCGGCGCGTACGTCGCCGCGTCCCGGAGTTCCTGCTCCGCAGGATCGCGCCCGGCGCGGGCGAAACGCTCCCGGGAGGTCTGCCGAGGATCGTGCTGTGCACCGAGGGTGTCGTGAACGTGGACACGGCCGGTTCTGAGGTCAAGCTGCGGCCCGGTGAGTCGGTGTTCGCCGCCGCCTCGGAGGGCTCCGTCGAGATCGGCGGGGACGGCGTCGCCTTCTGCGCCGAGCCTCACCTGTGACTCACTTAGCGTGAAGTTTGTCCTACTCCCCGTGATGTGACCCTGCCCCGCGGGTAGGAGCCCCTCATCGTCAAGCGCGGCCCGATGAGGGGGATCCATGGGGCGCATCAGGGTTGCCGGCATCGCCGCGGCGTCGTTGGGCGCGGTCGCGCTCTCCGCCTGCGCCGCCGGTGGGGGCAAGCACATCACGCACGCGAGCCCGGCCGGTCACCAGCAGCACAACGCGGCGGCCGGGCGGCGCTGCGCAAGTCCGAGACGGCCGCCGCCGCCCAGGTGAAGGCCAACGAGCTGGGGCAGGTGCCGGTGATCATGTATCACCGGATCGTCAAGAATCCGCCGCCGGGCGACGACCGCAGCCCGAAGGACTTCCGCGACGAGCTGGAGCGGCTCGCGGCGGAGGACTACGTGCCGGTCACCGCGGCCGAGTACGTCACCGGAAAGATCGACATTCCGGCGGGCAAGCACCCGGTGGTGCTGACCTTCGACGACTCCTCGCCCTCCCAGCTCACACTCGACGGCATGGGCAATCCGGCGCCGGACTGCGCGATCGGCATCCTGATGGACGTCGCGAAGAAACACCCGGGCTTCCGGCCGGTGGCGACCATGTACGTGATCAAGGACCTGTTCGGCAAGGCCCGCCAGGAGGAGCAGATCCAGGTCCTGCAGTGGCTCAAGGACCACAACTTCGACATCGGCAACCACACCCGCGACCACCTCAACCTGCTCGGCAAGCCGAAGGAGCAGGTGGAGAACCAGATCGCGGCCGGGCAGACGCTGATCACCTCGCTGATCAAGACGCCGCCGGTCACGCTCGCCCTGCCGTACGGCAACCAGCCGCACGAGAAGAAGTGGGCGCTGCAGGGGGCGTCCGGCGGCACCCGCTACGACTACAAGGGCGTGTTCCTCGCGGGCTACACGCCGGCGCCGTCGCCGTACACCAAGGACTTCGACCCCGTCGGAATTCCGCGGATCAGGTCGAAGGAGAAGGTCGGCGACTGCAAGAAGTTCTGCTCGATGGCGTGGCTCGACTGGCTCAAGGCCAACCCGACGGACCGCTACACCTCGGACGGCAACCCCAACACGGTCGCCTTCCCGAAGTTCAAGGCGGCCTTCGTCGCACCGTCGTTCACGTCCCGTGCGCTGCCGTACTGACGGGACGGATGACCGTGCGGGGGCGGCTACCCTGCCAGCATGGACGACGCCACCGCCGACGCCGCCGCCCTGCGGGGTCTCACGCCGAGGCTGATCGGCCCGGAGATCATCGCGGTCTTCGCGGTCTCGCTCGGCGCCAGCGCCCTGCTGTCGCTCATCCGCCTCATCGGCGCTCTGACCGCGCCGAAGGACCTGGGCGACCAGCACGCGGTGCTCGTCGGCTCGCTGGCCCCCGGGCGCCCGTGGCTGGATCTCTCGCTGCACCTGGCGGGGATCGCGGTGAACGTGGCGCCGGTGGGGCTCGTCGCCTACCTGCTGGCCCGATCGGGCGAGTCCATGCGTACGATCGGGGCCGACTGGCGGGAACCGGGGCGCGACACCCTGCGCGGCGCCGTGCTCGCGGCGGTGATCGGCGGCAGCGGACTGGTGTTCTACCTGTTCGCCTTCCGGTCCGGGTTCAACCTGAACGTCGTGCCCGACAGCCTGCCGGACTTCTGGTGGCGAATCCCGGTCCTGGTCGCCGAGGCCGCCCAGAACGGCGTGCTGGAGGAGGTGCTGGTCGCCGGTTATCTGCTGCACCGGCTGCGGCAGCGCGGCTGGTCGCCGTGGCACGCGGTGGGGGTGTCGGCCGTCCTGCGCGGCTCCTACCACCTCTACCAGGGCTTCGGCGGTTTCCTCGGCAACATCGCGATGGGCCTGGTCTTCGGCCGGCTCTACCAGCGCTGGGGACGGACCATGCCGCTGATCGTCGCGCACACGCTGATCGACGTGGTCGCCTTCGTCGGGTACGGCGTGCTGCGCGGCCGCGTCTCCTGGCTGCCCTGATGCTGCCCTGATCTCCTGTCTAATCGGGCGGAATGCGTTCTCTCCGGCGCGCCTGATTGATTTGGGCCCGATCCCGGTGCATCGTTGACGGGCCGCCGCACGTCTGGATCCCCCCGGGCAAACCCGGCCTGTCCTGGCCGATTTTCATTCGGGGAATTCCATGAGGCGTTTATCGACACGCATTCCATATCCGGCGCCCCGGCGGGACCTGCTCCCACGACCCGGTACGCCCGGGAGCGCGCCGTAC
>NZ_MWJN01000013.1:0-123301 GCF_002027145.1 Microbispora sp. GKU 823
CTTACATCTATCTCGGCACCGTGACCGTGGCAGCCCTGGTGATCTGGCTCCGCACGTGATCCAAGAAACAGGACCTAGCCGCCTCGATCCGGGCTCAGGCCGGCCGGGCGGCGGGCCGGAGGCCGTCCATCAGGAGGTTCAGCAGGCGACCGGCCTTGGCTTCATGCTCGCGCCGGGGGGCCACGGTGAAGATGCCGATGAGGGAGGCGGCGATGTCTTCGGCGGTGACGTCGGAGCGGAGGTCGCCCGCCGCGCGACCGGCGTCGAGAATCGTGGTGATGGCCGCCAGTAGCTCGCTCCGGGTTTGTGCATGGGCGATCTCGCCCGACTCGATCATCGCAAGCAGCGTGTCGAGCATGCCGTTCTTGGTCGCGATCCAGTCCCCGAACAAGTCCATCCAGCGCCGCATCGCCGCAGCCGGGGGCAGCCGGCCGAGCAGCTCGCGGGCGCCGGTCGTCAGCCGCACGACCTGGTCCCGGTAGACCGCATCGACCAGCGACTCGCGGGTCGGGAAGTGCCGGTAAAGCGTGGCGATGCCGACTCCGGCCTCGCGGGCGATCGCACGCATCGACGGCTCGGCGTCAGCCGACATGAACACGCGGGTCGCCACCGCGAGCAACTGGTCGCGGTTACGGGCTGCGTCCGCCCGTGGCGCACGCATCTCCGCCTCAGTCAAAACGGATCACGCTCCGGTTGTGTTAGGGTCATCCATCGAAACGGAGCATAGTCCGTTTCAACGCGTTCCCTCGGTCCCCAAGGAGACAGGCGTACATGCAGGAACAGAGCGATCAACCGCCGACAGGCAGGAGCAGGGCGGTCCGGCTCAATTCATTCGGCGGCCCCGAAGTCCTGGACATCCGTGAGGTTCCCGCTCCGCAGGCCGGCCCGGGACAGATCCGCGTGCGGGTCACCGCGGCCGGTCTGAACCCGATGGACTGGATCATGACCGCCGACGCGGACACCGCCGCCCGGTTCGGCTTGAGCCTCCCGGCCGGGTTCGGGACCGACTACGCGGGACTGGTCGACCAGGTCGGTGACGGGGTGACCGGCTTCGCGCCCGGCGACCGGGTGTTCGGGGGGCGCCCTGTCCCGCGCGGTCGCCGACTTCGTGGTGATCGGACCCGGCCGGGGGGAGTCGGCGGCGAACGAGGCCCATCACACTCCCGACGGCGTCGACGACCGCACCGCCGCCACCCTCACGATCGCCGGCCGCACGGCATCCGCCGCCCTCGCCGTGGTCGACCCCGGTCCGGACGACACAGTGCTGATCGGCGGCGCGGCGGGCGGGGTCGGGGTGTTCGCCGTCCAGCTGGCCCGGATCGCAGGAGCGCGCGTGATCGGGACGGGATCGGCGACATCATCCGATTTCCTGCGCGATCTCGGAGCCGAGCCGGTCGCCTACGGCGACGGCCTGGCCGACCGGGTCCGAGCCCTCGCTCCCGGCGGTGTCACCGCCGCCATCGACCTGCACGGGACGGAGACAGTGCACGCCGCAAGGGAACTCGGCGTCCCGGACGGCCGCATCTGCACCATCGCCGCGCAAGTCGACGGCGTGCCGACGGCCAACGGCGCGAACGCCGCCCCCGGCGCCCTGGAAGAGATCGCCCGCCTGGTCGCGGCGGGCCGACTCCGGGTGCCTATCGCGGCGAGCTTCCCGGTCGAGCAGATCCGCCGCGCGGCCGAACTCCAGGCCGACCGGCACGTGCACGGCAAGGTCGTCATCGACCTCTAGATCCGTCGGTGCTCGTTGGCGCGGCGCACCTCGCGTTCCAGCTCGGCGATCCGATGAACGTCAGCGGTCGAGGTGCCGGGCCGCTGCCCTCGTCGATCTCGGCCTGGCGCACCCACCCGCGCAGCGCCTCCCGGTGAACGCCGAGCTGGTCGGCCACCCGCGCGATAGCGCCGGGGCGCCGCCGGTCCGCCCTGCGGGACGCCGGCCGGGGGGTCATGGCCTGGTCAGCGGAATGAGCACCTCATCGACGATGGAGGCGATCTCGCCGGGGTCCACGAGACCGCCCTCCCATGCCTGGAGGAGGATCAGGCGTGGCCCGACCGAGACAATGCGCGGGGTGAGGCTGCCGGGTGCGGCTTCGCCGCGTTCGACCGCCTGGCGCAGGACGGACAGCAGTACTTCCTGGTGCGGGCGGACCACCAGCCGGTGGACCTGCTCGAACAGCTCGGGATGGCGGTGGCGGTGGGCGATGAGCGGGAGCAGCGCACGGCCGCGCGGCTCGCCGAGCGCCCGTACGAAGTGCTCGAGCAGGGCGATCAGGTCATCGCGCAGTGCGCCCGTGCCGGGCGGCGCCGGCGGGTCGCCGAAGCCGGTCGCGGGGTCGCTCAGCGCGGCGAGGACGAGTTCGGCCGGGGTGGACCAGCGCCGGTACAAGGCCGCTTTCCCGGTCCCGGCCGCGGAGGCGATCTTGTCGAACGTCAGCTCCTCGAAGCTGCTCCCGGCCAGTTCGCTCAGGACGGCCTGGAAGATCGCGGCGGTGAGGGCGTCTCCGCGGCGACGGGTGGGACTCATGAGGACGGATATATCACGCACTTCGCCGTGCTAGCCTCCATTAGTGAACAAAGTTGTTCCCTATTGAGGCGGGTGGCCCATGTCCACTGACGGCAGGACAGCCTTACGCAATGTGCGGGTCTTCGATGGCAAACGGCTCGGCGAGCCCCGTACCGTCGTCATCGACGGTGCGCTGATCGGCGACGATCCCGCAGGCGCGGAGGAGATCGACGCGGCGGGGGCGGCGCTGCTGCCCGGGCTGATCGACGCGCATGTCCACCTGCACGACCCCGGGAACCTGGCCGCCCTGGCCGCCTGGGGAGTGACGACCGGACTCGACATGGCCTGCTGGCCGGCCGAGCGGGTGGCCTCGCTGCGCGAGACCGAGGGAGCGGCCGACTTCCGTACTGCCGGACTGCCCGCGATCGGGCCGGGCGGCCACCATGCCCGCATGCCGGGAATGCCGCCGGAAGCCGTCGTCCTGACGGCAGCCGATGCCCGGCGGCACGTCGAGGCGCGGGCGGCGGAGGGTGTCGACTACATCAAGGGCGTCGCCGAGGCCCCCGGCGAGGGCGGGCCGCCCGCGGACGCGCTGCGTGCGCTGGTGGAGGCGGCGCGCGAGTACGGGCTCAAGACGATCGTGCACGCCGCCACTCAGGGCGCCTACACGATGGCCGTGGAGTCGGGAGCGGAGTTCGTCACGCACACGCCGATCGCCGGCGGGGTCCGGGCGCACGACGTGGCCGCGATGAGGAGCGCCGGCCAGAGGTCCATCCCGACGATCACCATGATGGAGGCGTTGCTCACCGCCTTCATGACCTCCGGCCCGCCGCCTGGGCGGGCCGACCACCTGGGGGAGGTGCTGGGCGACGTCGGCCGTCTGCACCGAGCCGGTGTTGAGATCCTCGCCGGGACGGACGCGAACGCCGAGCCGTCCGCGCCGCTGCCCGTGCCCCACGGCGAGAGCCTGCATCACGAGTTCGAGCTGATGGCGCGGGCCGGAATGACGCCGGTGGAGATCCTGCGCTCGGCGACCGTGCTGCCCGCCCGAGCCTTCGGCCTGGCCGACCGGGGCGCCGTCCGGCCGGGCGTGCGGGCCGACCTGTTGCTGGTCAACGGCGACCCGACCCGGGACATCACGGTCACCCGCGACATCCGCGCCGTTTGGTGCGCCGGTCACCCCGTCACTCCGGCCACCGCTCGCGAACCCTGAAACCCGAGCGGCTGCGCGAGCGGAGGTCCCGGCCACGGCGGTTCATCATCGTTTCGGCGAACTGACGCACATGGCCCCGGAGCGCTGCCAGCCGGGGACCTATAGCGGTGAGGGTGTTGCTCGCCGGATTCGAGGTGGGCGGGGTTCCGCAGGGACCAGCCGGTGGCCTGCCACACCGTAGGCGGGCACGGTGTTGCGGCCGAGGTTCAGTCGCCGGGCCATCTCCCGGACGCCGTGGACCTGCTTCAGCAGAGCGTGAACGACGGCCGTCCGGCTCACTGAGGTGGCCAGGCGCTGGGTGGGCCGGGATCCGGCGCGACCGCCCAGCGCCAGCACAATCGCCCGCAACGCCGTGCCCGCTGGGATGCTGCGGCGGCCGGATCGCACCATCAGATCCGGGCTGCTCGGCGAACATCGCCCTCGGACAGGTGGCGTTGGGGCAGGAGAATCGGTTCACCCGCAGGTGGATGAGCAGTTCCCGGCCACCGACTGCGGCGTCGGACAACCGCCGTTCATGGTGACTGTGCCTGCGCCGCGACCGAATTCCGCAGTCCGGGCACGCGGCCTCCATGGTGCCGGCTCTGGCCCGTATCCGCACCGTCGTTCCCGCAGGGAACACCTGGTCAATCCTCACGCGGGCCAAGTGGGGAACACAACCGCGACCATCTCACCGCTACCGCCCACCGTCACTCAATCAGCATCCGTCGCATTCGCCAGGAAGGACCGGTTGACCTCGATCAGGTGATCAAGCGCTTCCCTGGCGGCCGTGAGGCTGTCGATCATCGATGTAAGGCGGGTTCGCTCATGATTCATGACGGCCAAGGCATGCAGGGCCTTGGCCCTGGTGGGCTCCGACATGCAGGGGACCATCTGAGCGATGCTCATGCTGGACATGCCAGCGGCTAGGAATGTCTGAATCAGCGCCACCCGCTGGACGTGATCGTCGTTGTAGCACCGCTGGCCACTGGGCGATCTCGTGCTAACCAGCAGGCCCTGCTGCTCGTAATAGCGCAGCGATCGACGGCTTGCTCCCGTCCGGGCAGACAGCTCACCGATCCGCATCTCAACTCCTCGTGTGCATTAGGTCACAATGCCTTGCCCATGACATCGATGTGAGCATTTAGCGTATCCCCGTAGCTGCCAACCCGACGCCGGGGCAGGCGGTCGCCTCCCCGCGCCGCGAGACGAAGGAAGCAAATCATGATCAAGTTCGCTTTCATGATCAACCGCATCGGGGGGATGACCCTCGAGGAGTTCGTTGATTATCACCGCAACCACCACGCCCCATTGTTCGCCTCCATTCCGGAGGCGCGACGGTACGTGAAGAAGTACACCGTCTCTCACCCGGTTCCCGCCGACGGCTACCCGAGCCCCGGCTACGACGGCCTCACTGAGATCTGGTTCGAAACCTGGGCGGACCATGACGCCTTCTTCGGATCGAAGAATTACAAGGAGCTGCTGAACCCGGACGAGAGCAAGTTCATCGATTTGGATTCGGTGGTGGTCATGGTCACCGAAGAAAAGGTTGTGATCTGATACGCGCTGCGGCGGAGCTGGACGACGAGGCGGAGCCTGGCGGGCGAGGTGCGCCACCTCGGTCGGCATCTCCGAGGCCGCACCCGCCACCGTCCGCCGCGCCCACGCCGTCCACCCCGTCACCGCCGGCCAGTACGAGTACCCCCTGTTCACCCGCGACATCGAAACGACCCGCTGCCCCCGCTCCGCGAACTCGGCCGCGGCCCGGCCCTCGCCTGGGTGCTCAACCGGGGCGGGGACGACGTCGTGCCGATCCCCGGCACCAAGCGGATCGCCCGGCTGGAGGAGAACGCCGCGGCCCTGCAGATCGAGCTCCAGGCCGGCCACCTCGACGCGCTCCACAGCCTCGCCGGTCAGGTCGCCGGCGACCGCTACAACCCGGCCGGAATGAGCACCGTCAACCGCTGACCGCTCACCCGGCGCGGATGCCGACGCCGGGCGGGTGGCTTGCTGCTCACGGCTTCACCATCGTGCGGACGAATGTGGCCGCGCGGGTCATCGCCGCGTCGGCCTCGTCCCACGAGGCGGCGAACGGCTGGAAGACGTGCGTCGCGTGCGCGGTGACGTCCAGCGTCACCGACACGTCGGCCGCCACGAGCCTTGCCGCGAGCCGGGTGGAGTCGTCCAGCAGCACCTCGTCAGAGCCGACCTGGATCAACGTGGGCGGCAGACCGTGCAGGTCTGCGAACAGCGGGCTGTGCTGTTCTGCCGTGGATGCGTCGCCGAGGTAGTCGCGCACGCGGCGTTCGAGGGCGGTGCGGTTCACGATGAAGTCCGCCTCGGCCCTGACCGTCATCGAATCGCCGCTGAGCGTGAGGTCGACCCACGGTGAGAACAGCAACGCCGCGGCGGGCATCGGCTCGCCGGCGGCGGAAAGAGCCGCCAGCAGGCCGAGCGCTACCCCGCCGCCGGCCGACTCGCCGGCGACCGCCACCCGTTGCGGGTCGACGCCGGAGGCGATCAGGGCGCGATAAGCGCGTACCGCGTCGTCGGTGGCGGCAGGGGCGGGATGCTCGGGTGCCAAGCGGTAGTCGATGGTGATCACCCGTGTCTGTGACCTGCGGGCGAGGTCTGCGACGATCCCCAGCGAGCTGCGCGCCGACCCGAAGACATACGCCCCGCCGTGGAAGTACAGGACGGTGCCGGCGCAGGGCTCTTCCGCGGGTTCGACCAAGAGGCCAGGGATCGTGTCGTAGTGGGCTTCGGTGACGATGACGTCCTCAGGGACGGGATGGTGGGACAACAGCTGCTCGAACAGGGCGCGCTGTTCGTGGACCGCACCGCCGAGGTCGAGGGGGGACGACGCGCGCAACTGCCGGATGGCCTCTCGCTGCTCGCGGCTCATATCTGCTCCTTGTTGTGGGTTCGGTCGGCTTTGTTCCGGACGGGTCTTGAAGGTGTGAGTTCAGACGGCCCGGGCGTGCTCGATGAGAAGGTCGGCGAAGGCGTCCGGCTGGTCGATCGGGGTGATGTGACCGCAGTCCTCAAGCAGGTGCTGGGTGAGGCGGCCGGTGATCGGTTCGAGCTGGCGGGCGGTGGCCGCGCCGATCGCGCCACCGCCGATGGCGAGGGTCGGCGTCGTCAGTCGCTGGTCCTGCGCCCAGTTCCCGATCCATTCCGCGGTGGCCGGCATTGCGCGGTAGTGGTCGAAGGCATTGCCGAGACTCGTTTTGCCGCGATATGCCTCGACGATCACCCGTGTGAGGTCTGCTGGCAGACCTCGGCGACTGCCGGCGGAGAGGAAGAAGCGGATGTAGCGCTCCGCCGAGTTCTCCAGGACGTCCTCGGCCAGACCACCGGGCGCCTGGTGGAAGCCGAACCACCACGGCGGCCCCTGCCGTAGGAAGGCCTCGGCGCCGGGCAGAAGCCCGATCAACCCTTCGGACAGGGTCAGGCTGGTCACGCGCTCGGGCGACGATGCTGCCAGGGCGAATGCCGGAGCGACACCTAGGTCGGTGCCAACGACGTGTGCCTCGCGGTCACCGAGGACGTCCAACATTCGGAGCAGGTCCGTGGCGATCGCGGATGCCTGGTAGCCGCGGACGGCGGGTGTGCTGTCGCCCAGCCCGTGCAGGTCCGGCGCGAGGGCCCGGAAACCTGCCGCGGCCAGCCGGGGTGCGACATCGCGCCAGATCGCGCGAGTGTGCGGGAAGCCGTGCAGCAGCAGCACAGCCGGCCCCTGCCCGAGAGTCTCCACGGCGAGTTCGACCCCGTCGATCGGTATCCGGTGCACGGTCGCGCCGGGAAGGTGGGGAGAAAGAGTCATCTGGCGCACAGGTGCCCTCCATGGTTACGCTTGGGAACGTGGTAACCGTAGGAGACCTTCAATGAACAGGGAAGAAGGCACTTTTCCGACACCAGGTGACCTCGTGGTAACCGCCTCGCGGCAGGGGAACTTGTTCGATCCTCTGTGCCCGACAAGGCTCCTGCTCGACCGGGTGGGGTCGCGATGGACGACCATGGCGGTGCTGTCGCTTGCCGCCGCCGAGGGCGAGCTGCGGTTCACCGAGTTGAAGCGCGAGATGACCGGTGTGTCGCAGAAGATGCTGGCGCAGACCCTCAGGGCGCTGGAACGAGACGGACTTGTCGATCGTCGTGTCGAGGCGAGCAAGCCTCCACGGGTGTACTACCGTCTGACCGGCCTGGGCACCACGCTCGTCGCGCCGCTGCGAAGTCTGCGAGCCTGGGCTGAGCAGTACATGGCCCTGGTCCAGCACAACTGCGATATGTTCGACGCCGCCGACCGCGCGGACGGCCACGGCTAACAGCCGCGAGCCGACGAAGGACTCCTCCAAGCTCCGTGGTACTGCGTTGGCATGAATTTCGAAAGGCGGGTGGAACCGCCGTTGTTTCGCGCGCTACCACGCTTCGAACAAGAGGATCGCTGCAACGCTGTCGGGCCGCGCTCTTGATCATCGGTCGTTACTGTCGGGGTTTACGCTGGTCGTCGCCGGGCTCAACCGCGATCACAGCACCCCAGAAACTCACCTGAACTCACCGGTGCCCAGCGCTGGCGGCGACAGCGACGGCCAGATGACGGTCAAACGATCAAAGGGCGAAGGTGTGGCGGTCGCCGCGTCGGCGTGATGCCGGGCCATGACCACGAGCGCAGGGCGAGCCGGCAGCGCCCGCGGCCGGTTCCGGCGCGCCGGAAGCAGGGAGAGCCACGCCGGAAGTCGCCCTGATGTCTCGGCATGCCGCCCTTTCTCCCCAAGGAAGGGGCCACAACCTGGCCGCTTCCCCTGCGACTGTGGTCGCCCAGCACGCCTCGTACGGGAAATCCGAGAACTAGGAGCCGGCACCTGTGCTGGACGGTGGCGCCGCCCCATCGTCGGCGGGTGTGTGCGGTACGGCACGGTTATGACGCGGTGGGCGGGCCGAGCGCGGCCCTGGCCGGGACCGGCCCCCAGGCCGCATGCCCGGACGGGTGCCGCAACGATGGGCCGCCACACGGATGGGGCTGGAGGAGTTTCTGCGCCGGGTGGCTGAACGAGAGGGCGCGTCCCTTGACCAGGCGCGGGAACATGCCGCCGCCGTGTTCGCCACGTTGCGCGAGGCCATTACGGACAAGGAGTTCTTCGACGTCACCGTCCAGTTGCCGGACGAGTACCGGGCCATGCTTCCCCGTCCGTGAGCGGGCGACGAGCGGGCTCGCCGCTCCACGTGCGCCTTCGGATCTGGCGCTCCCCCTGGGCGACTTGCTACTGCTCATGGGAGGCAGATGAGGGGCAGGGAGGGTGGTGCGAGGGAACGGCAGGCGGGATCCTGGCATAGGAGACGAAAATCCCGTCGGGGTGTTCCACAAGGCCGACGGGGGATACGCGTCATAGGGATTGTTCTCGCTGGTAGAGCCCTGATACCGCCAACGTCGAAGGTGGCGTGGTTTCCGGTTCTCCCGCTCCGGCCGATGCGCATCGGCGGCGGAGCGAGTCGTTTCCATGAGCTGGAATACCCGAGGGGGTTGGTCCGTGAGCGTCCCGAGAACAGCAGGGCCCCACAAGGTGGTGCTGGCCACCTACAGCAGCTACGACGCGTCCCAGCACGCGGTAGACGTCCTGGCCCGCCACGACTTCCCGATCGCACACGTCACCATCGTGGGCTGCGATCTGCGGTGGGAGGAGAAGGTGCTCGGGCGATGGGGCCTCGGCAGAGCACTCGTCACCGGCGCGGGTACCGGCGGCTGGATCGGTCTTCTCATCGGCTTGATATTCGCGATCTTCAGCCCGTGGGCCGGATGGGCCATCGGCTCCTCGATCGTGCTCGGGCTGATCTTCGGCCTCGTCGGGGGTGCGATCAGTCACGTGGTGCAGCACCGGGCGTTCGCCTCGATGCCTGCGGTCGTCGCCGGCCACTACGACATCCTCGTGGACCCCGAATTCGCCGACGAGGGCCGGCGCGTGCTCACGCACGCTCGTGCGGCCGCTGCGCTCAGGTGAGCGCCAGGAGGGGGATGAGGACATGGCCAAGGCGGTGGGCATCGACCTCGGCACGACGAACTCGGTCATCGCGACCACCGAGGACGCGCATCCGACGGTCGTCCCGAACGCCGAGGGGTCGCGCACGACTCCCTCGGTGGTGGCCTTCACGGACCAGGGCGAGGTGCTGGTGGGCCAGATGGCCAGACGCCAGGCGATCCTCAACCCGAAGGGCACGATCTATTCGGCCAAGCGCTTCATCGGGCGCAAGTTCGACGAGGTGCAGAGTGAGATCAAGGCGGTCTCGTTCGACGTCGTGCCGGGCCCGGACGGCGCCGTGCGGTTCAAGGTGCGCGACAAGCTGTATGCGCCGGAGGAGATCTCCGCCTTCGTGCTGCGCAAACTGGCCTCGGACGCCGGGAAGTTCCTGGGGGAGAAGGTCAACGAGGCCGTCATCACGGTGCCCGCGTACTTCAACGACGCGCAGCGGCAGGCCACCAAGGACGCCGGCAAGATCGCCGGCCTGGAGGTCCTGCGGATCATTAACGAGCCGACCGCGGCGGCCCTGGCATACGGCCTGGACAAGAAGGGCAACGAGACCGTTCTCGTGTTCGACCTGGGCGGGGGCACGTTCGACGTCAGCGTCCTCGACATCGGCGAGGGCGTCATCGAGGTCCGCGCCACCTCGGGCGACACTCACCTGGGCGGCGACGACTTCGACCGGCGCATCGTCGACCACCTGGCCGACGAGTTCCACAAGCAGCAGGGCATCGACCTGCGGCGCGATCCGCAGGCCCTCCAGCGGCTGTTCGAGGCTGCGGAGAAGGCCAAGGTGGAGCTGTCGGCGGTCACCCAAACGCAGGTCAGCCTGCCGTTCATCACGGCCGATGCGACCGGCCCCAAGCACCTGAACACGGCGCTCATGCGCTCGACCTTCGAGCAGATCACCCACGACCTGTTCGAACGCTGCCGGGGCCCGGTGGAGCAGGCCATGGCCGACGCGAAGCTGACGACGAACGACCTCGACGAGGTGATCCTCGTCGGCGGCTCCACCCGCATGCCGGCCGTGCAGCAACTCGTGCGGCGGCTGACAGGCAAGGAACCGAACATGACGGTCAACCCGGACGAGGTCGTGGCCGTCGGCGCGGCCGTCCAGGCCGCCATCATCAAGGGCGAGCTGAAGGACGTCGTGCTACTCGACGTCACTCCTCTGTCGCTCGGCGTCGAGACGCTCGGCGGCGTGATGACGAAGATCATTGACAGGAACACCACGATCCCGGCCCGCCGTACGGAGACGTTCAGCACGGCGGACGACAACCAGTCGGCCGTGGACGTGGTCATCCTGCAGGGCGAGCGCGAGCGGGCCGCCGACAACCGGGTGCTCGGCCGGTTCCGGCTGGAGAACATCCGGCCCGCGCCGCGCGGGGTGCCGCAGATCGAGGTCACCACCGACATCGACGCCAACGGCATCCTGAACGTCTCCGCCAAGGACAAGGACACCGGCGCCGAGCAGCGCATCACGATCAGCGAGAGCTCCAACCTGGACAAGAGCGAGATCGACCGGATGATCGCCGACGCGGAGCGGCACCGCGCCGAGGACGCGCAGCTTCGCGCCGCGATCGACGCCCGCAACGAGCTGGACTCGGTCGCCCATCAGGTGGAACGCCGGCTGTCGGAGCTGGGCGAGGCCGTCCCGGTGCACGAGAAGGCGCGGGCCGAGCAGCTGATCATGGAGGCGCGTCAGGCGATCAAGGAGGAGGTGCCCGTCGACCGGCTGCGCGGCCTGACCGCGGACCTGCAGCAGGTCCACCACGGCCTCGGCGTGGCGGCGTCCGCCGCCCAGGCCCAGACCCAGGGGCCGACTCAGGCCGGGCCCGGCCAGGCCGCCGCCGGCCCCTCGGACGAGGACGTCATCGACGCCGAGTTCACCAGCCCCGAATAGCCCGTGACATGACATGACCGAGCGGAATGAGACACCACCTCCGGAGCCCCGGCAGGCCGTCGAGGAACCCGTTGCGGAGAAGCTCGCCGAGCTGGAGGACCGGTGGCTGCGGGCCGTCGCCGACCTCGACAACCTCCGCAAGCGTGTCGCGCGCGACATGGACCGGCAGCGGATCGAAGAGCGTACGCGCGTCGCGGCCGAGTGGCTGCCGGTGATCGACAACCTCGAACTCGCGCTGAGGCACGCGGGCGCCGACGCCGACGCGGTGATCGAGGGGGTCCGGGCCGTCCGCGACCAGGCGGTCGGCGTGCTCGCGCGCCTCGGCTTCCCGCGCAGGGACGACGTGGGCACGCGGTTCGACCCCGCCAGGCACGAGGCGGTCAGCACGGTCGCCGTCCCGGACGCCGACCCCGGCACCGTCGTCGAGGTCGTACGGCCCGGCTACGGCGACGGCGCGCTGCAACTGCGCCCGGCCTCCGTCGTCGTCTCCACGAAAGCCGACGAGTGATGGCGGAGCGCGACTTCTACGAGATCCTGGGCGTGCCGAGAACGGCGGACCAGGACGAGATCCAGCGGGCCTACCGGAAGCTGGCCCGCACCTACCATCCCGACGTCAACAAGTCCCCCGACGCCGAGGACCGCTTCAAGGAGGTCTCGGAGGCGTACGAGGTGCTGTCGGACCCCGGGACGCGGCGGCGGTACGACGCGTTCGGACCGGACTTCCGCCGGGTGCCCGAGGGCGTGGACCCGGCGGCGTACGCCCGCGCCCGCGCCGGAGCGGGAGCCGGCGCGGGGCCGGGCTGGGCGGGGCCGGGGCCCGGCTGGGCGCGCGGACCGGGCGGGGAGGAGATCCACTTCACCACCGGCGAGGGCTTCGAGGGCATCGACCTCGAAGACCTGCTCGGCGGCGTCTTCGGCAGGCGCAGGCGCGGCGCGACCGGCCGCGGCTGGGGCCCGGTGCCCGGCGCCGACCAGGAGGCCGAGCTGCCGCTCACGGTGGAGGAGGCCTACCGCGGCGGCCGGCGGACCATCACGATCCCCGGCCCGGGAGGCGGGCGGAGCCTCCAGGTGAACATTCCCCCCGGGGTGACCGACGGCCAGCGGATCCGGCTCGCGGGCCAGGGCGGCGCGGGCAGCGACGGCGCCAGGGCGGGCGACCTCTACCTGATCGCGCGGATCGCCGACCACCCCCGCTACCGCCTGGAGGGGCGCGACATCCACGTCCGCCTCCCGCTGACGCCGTCGGAGGCCGCGCTGGGGGCGACCGTCGCGGTCGACACGCCCGGCGGGGAGGCGAAGGTCAAGGTGCCGCCGGGCACCTCGTCCGGGCGCCGCCTGCGCCTGCGCGGACAGGGCATGCCGAACCCGCGCGGCCGACCCGGAGATCTGCTGGCCGAGGTCCGGATCACGGTGCCGCCCACGCTCGGCGACGAGGAGCGCCGCCTGTACGAGCAACTGGCCAGGATCTCGGCGTTCAACCCGAGGAGCCCGTCATGACCTATCCGCTCGTCCGGCTCGCCCAGGTGGACGTCGGGCACCTGGACCTGGAGTCCTTCTCCCGGGCCACGGGACTGCACCCGGAACTGGTGCGTCGCCTGGTGGCGCTCGGGCTGATCGAGGCCTGGACCGGCTTCTCGGGCGGCCTGTGCTTCCCGCCCGCCCAGGTCGCCGCCGTGGGGCGCCTTCAGCGCCTGCACGCGGGGCTCGCCGTCAACTACGCCTCCCTCGGCCTCGTGACGGACCTCCTGGACCGCATCGCGGAGCTGGAGGCGGCTCTGCGCACCCATACGAGATGGACCGGAGACAGATCGTGGACCTGAACCGCCTGACGCAGAAGTCTCAGGAGTCCCTGCACGACGCCCAGACCGCGGCGATCCGCTTCGGACACACCGAGGTCGACGGGGAGCACCTGCTGTTGGCGCTGGTCCGGCAGCCCGACGGGCTCGTCCCGCGCCTGCTGTCCGCCGCCGGCGCCGACCCGGACAAGCTCCGGCTCGAACTGGAGCACGAGCTGGAGCGGCGGCCCCGCGTCACCGGTCCCGGCGCCGCCCCCGGCCAGGTCTACGTCACCCAACGGCTGTCGCGGCTGTTCGATGCCGCCGCGCGGGAGGCCGGCCGGCTGAAGGACGAGTACGTGTCGGTCGAGCACCTGCTGATGGCGCTGCTGGACGAGGGCGTCGACAGCGCGGCGGGCCGGCTGCTCAAGGGACACGGACTGACCCGTGAGCGCTTCCTGCAGGTCCTGACGCAGGCACGGGGGAATCAGCGGGTGACCTCCGCCAATCCGGAGGTCGCCTACGAGGCGCTTGAGAAGTATGGGCGCGACCTCGTCGCCGCGGCGCGGGCGGACAAGCTCGACCCGGTCATCGGGCGGGACGGCGAGATCCGCCGGGTCGTCCAGATCCTGTCCCGCAAGAGCAAGAACAACCCGGTCCTGATCGGCGACCCGGGCGTGGGCAAGACGGCGATCGTGGAGGGCCTCGCGCAGCGCATCGCGCGCGGCGACGTGCCGGAGGGCCTGAAGGACAAGACGATCTTCAGCCTGGACATGGGCGCGCTCGTCGCGGGGGCGAAGTACCGCGGCGAGTTCGAGGAGCGCCTGAAGGCCGTGCTCACGGAGGTGACGGCGTCCGAGGGGCGCATCCTGCTGTTCGTCGACGAGGTGCACACGGTGGTCGGCGCGGGCGCCGCCGAGGGGGCGATGGACGCCGGCAACATGCTGAAGCCGATGCTGGCCCGCGGCGAGCTGCACATGATCGGCGCGACGACCGTGGCGGAGTATCGCAAGCACATCGAGAAGGACGCCGCGCTGGAGCGCCGCTTCCAGCCCGTCTTCGTCGACGAGCCGTCAGTCGAGGATTCCATCTCCATCCTGCGCGGGCTGCGCGAGCGGCTCGAGGTCTTCCACGGCGTGAAGATCCAGGACGGCGCGATCGTCGCCGCGGTCGTGCTGAGCCACCGCTACATCTCCGACCGCTTCCTCCCTGACAAGGCGATCGACCTGGTCGACGAGGCGTGCGCCATGCTCCGTACGGAGATCGACTCGATGCCCGCGGAGCTGGACGAGCTGACCCGCCGGGTGACGCGGCTGGAGATCGAGGAGGCGGCGCTCGCCAAGGAGGACGACCCGGCGAGCCGGGAGCGCCTGGAGACGCTACGCAAGGAGCTGGCCGACCTGCGGGCCGAGGCCGACGCCATGCGGGCCCAGTGGGAGGCCGAGCGGCACGCCCTGCGCAAGGTGCAGCAACTGCGCGAGGAGATCGAGAGCGTACGCCGGGAGGCCGAGCAGGCCGAGCGCATGTACGACCTGAACCGCGCGGCCGAGCTGCGACACGGCAGGCTTCCCGAACTGGAGCGCAGGCTGCGTGCCGCGGAGGAACAGCTGGAGAGCAAGCAGGGCGGGCACCGGCTGCTGCGCGAGGTGGTGACCGAGGAGGAGATCGCCGGCATCGTGTCGCGGTGGACCGGCATCCCGATCAGCCGCCTGCAGGAGGGCGAGCGGGAGAAGCTGCTACGGCTCGACGAGATCCTGCACCAGCGGGTGATCGGCCAGGACGAGGCCGTGCGGGCGGTCGCCGACGCCATCATCCGGGCGCGCTCGGGGATCAAGGACCCCCGCCGCCCGATCGGGTCGTTCATCTTCCTCGGGCCGACCGGAGTCGGCAAGACCGAGCTGGCCAAGACGCTGGCCGAGGCATTGTTCGACACCGAGGAGAACATCGTCCGCGTCGACATGAGCGAATACCAGGAGCGCCACACCGTCAGCCGCCTCGTCGGCGCCCCGCCCGGGTACGTCGGCTACGAGGAGGGCGGCCAGCTCACCGAGGCCGTGCGGCGCAAGCCCTACTCCGTGGTGCTCTTCGACGAGATCGAGAAGGCACACACGGACGTGTTCAATACCCTGCTGCAGGTGCTGGACGACGGGCGGCTCACCGACGCCCAGGGGCGCACGGTCGACTTCCGCAACACCGTGATCATCATGACGTCCAACATCGGCTCGCACTACCTCAGCGAGAAGGCGGCGCCGTCGGGCGAGATCGACCCGGAGGTGCGCGAGATGGTCATGGCGGAGCTGCGCGCCCGCTTCCGCCCCGAGTTCCTCAACCGCATCGACGACATCGTGCTGT
The DNA here is from genome assembly GCF_002027145.1 of Microbispora sp. GKU 823. NCBI lineage: Bacteria > Bacillati > Actinomycetota > Actinomycetes > Streptosporangiales > Streptosporangiaceae > Microbispora > Microbispora sp. GKU 823. The sequence goes on from NZ_MWJN01000013.1 coordinate 15,737, forward strand.
TCAAGCCGCTCACCGAGGCCGAGATCGAGCAGATCGTCAAGCTGATGTTCAACGACATCAGAGCGCGGCTCGCCGAGCGCAGGATGACGCTCGAGATCAGCCCGGAGGCGGTCCGCCACATCGCCGAGCGCGGGTTCGACCCGATCTACGGAGCCCGCCCGCTGCGGCGTTACATCGCCCGCGAGGTGGAGACCCGGGTCGCGCGGGCGCTGGTCGCCGGCGACGTCCGCGACGGCGCGACCATCCGGGTGGAACTGTCCGGCGGCGAGATCGTGGTCACGTACGAGAACCCGGAGGGCTGACCGATGCCGCCGAAGGTCACGGAGTCGAGCGTCGTCCGGTGCCCGCACTGCGGCCGCAACAACCGCGTGCCCCGGGCGGGTTCCGGGGTCCCGCGCTGCGGCGAGTGCCGCGAGTCGCTGCCCTGGGTGGTGGACGCGGGGGACGAGGACTTCACCGAGGTCGCCGAGGCGGCGCGGATTCCGGTCGTCGTCGACTTCTGGGCGTCCTGGTGCGGACCATGCCGCATGGTGAGCCCGGCGCTCCAACAGGTCACCACTGAGCTGGCCGGGCGGATCAAGCTGGTGAAGGTGAACATCGACGAGGCACCCGAGACATCGCGGCGCTTCGACGTGCGAGCCGTGCCGACGCTCGTCGTCCTGCGGCTCGGACGGGTCGTGGCCCAGCGGGCCGGTGCGGTGCCGGCGCCCGTGCTGCGGGAGTGGGTCGGCGATGCGCTGGCCGGATGAGCTCACCGAGCCGCCCGATCTGCAGGGCGCCTACCCCCGGCTGAGTGATGTGCAGATGCGGACGCTGGCCGCCCACGGCGAGCGTCGCCCGGCTCACCGGGGCGACGTGCTGTTCGCGGAGGGCGACCCGTGCGCCGCCTTCTTCGTCGTACTGAGCGGCAAGGTGGCGAGGGCGTGCCGGACTCCACGAGTCGGCCGTTCCCGCTGGAGACCGGCAGAGCGGATGTGTTCGCGGTCGGCGACGTTCGGAACGGATCGATCAAACGCGTCGTGTCGGCCGTCGGCGAGGGCGCGATGGCCGTGCGCCTCGTGCACGAACACCTTCAGCTGAGGGGCTGAGTCGCCCACGCGGGGAGGAAGGGCACTGGCGATGGCAGAAGTGATGGCGGTGCCGAGGTTCGAGCGGTTCTTCAGGACGGCGGCGGGCCTCGACGTCGACAAGGAGGATCTGCGGCGCTACAGCGACTTCGTGAACCAGAAGCTGTACGACCTGCTGGTGATCGGCCAGGCCCACGCGAAGGCGAACGTCCGGGGACGTCGTCGAGACCTGGGACCTGCCCATCACCAAGGGCCTCCAGGAGAGCATCCACCGGTTCCGCGACCTCGACGAGGACATCGAGCTGAAGCCGATCCTGGAGCAGCTCGCGGCGTTGCCTCCGCTCGACCTGTCCATCGGCGAGGAGGTGAGGGAACGGCTGCCCGAGACGTCGGCGGGCTGGCGCTGGCGCTGGCGCGCACGTTCACCATCCTCGATCCCGGCCTGAAGAATCCGAGGACCGAGCAGTGGGAACGCGTGATCCGCGTTTTCGAGCTGCTGCTCTAGAAGCGAGGACATCATGAAGGCAGTCGTATACGAGGGACCCCGACAGGTCGCCGTCAAGAACGTGCCGGACGCGCGGATAGAGACGCCCACCGACGTCCTGGTCCGTGTCACCACGACCAACATCTGCGGGTCGGACCTGCACATGTACGAAGGCCGGACCGACCTGGAGCCGGGCCGTGTCCTCGGCCACGAGAACCTCGGCGAGGTGGTCGAGGTGGGGTCGGGAGTGGTACGCGTCCGCGTCGGCGACATGGTCTGCGTGCCGTTCAACGTCGCGTGCGGCTTCTGCGCCAACTGCGAAAGAGGCCTGACCGCCTTCTGCCTCACCACCAACCCGGAGCCGGGGGTGGACGGGGCCGCTTACGGCTTCGCGGACATGGGCCCGTACAACGGCGGCCAGGCCGAGCTGCTGCGCGTGCCGTTCGGCGACTTCAACTGCCTGGTCCTGCCTGAGGACGCGCGGGAGAGGCAGAGCGACTACGTCATGCTGGCCGACATCTGGCCCACCGGCTGGCACGCGACCCAGCTCGCCTGTGTGCAGGCCGGCGACTCGGTCGTGATCTACGGGGCGGGGCCGGTCGGCCTGATGGCCGCCTACTCCGCGACGTTCAAGAGCGCGGGCATGGTGATGGTCGTGGACCGCCACCCGGACCGGCTGGCCAAGGCCGAGGAGATCGGGGCGATCCCGATCGACGACTCCAAGACGTCGCCGGCCGACCAGGTCATGGAGCTCACGCACGGCAGGGGCGCCGACCGGGGCTGCGAGTGCGTGGGCTTCCAGGCGCACGACCCCCAGGGGCACGAGCATCCCAACATGACGCTGAACAACCTCGTCAAGTCGGTGAGGTTCGCCGGGACGATCGGGGTCGTGGGCGTGTTCATCGCCACGGATCCCGGCAGCCCCGACGACCTCTACAAGCAGGGCGAGATCGCCTTCGACTACGGGATGTTCTGGTTCAAGGGCCAGACCATGGGCAACGGTCAGTGCAACGTCAAGAACTACAACCGGCAGCTCTGCACCCTCATCCACGAGGGGAAGGCCCGGCCGTCGTGGATCGTCTCACACGAGCTGGATCTGGACGACGCGCCCGGCGGCTACGAGCACTTCGACCGGAGGGATTCCGGCTGGACCAAGGTCGTCCTGCATCCCGCCGGCACCGGCTGACCCTCCCGTGGCGGCCACGGGCCTCGCGGTCCGACCGCTCTGGCAGTGAGGGAGCGACGCGCCATGCGCATGCCGGACGCCGACTGCCTCAGCAAAGGCTGCACGACGCCTTCAGCAGGCACGATCTGGACGAGGTGATCCAGTGTCACAGTACGCAGCTCGCAGCAGCTCTCGCTTGATCGACAAGACCGGCTCTACCCGGCGGGGCGTTGGCCGGACGTCGACGACGGAGAGGCGTCCGACCGCGGATAGCCGAGGTTCCCGATGACCAGGGTGGTCAGCATGCTCCGCAGTGTGCTGGTGAAGTCGAGCCGCTGCTCAGCCAGTGATGGGACGAGCTCATAGGCGGCGAGCATGCTCGGCGACGGCACCGAGTGCGTCCAGATGGCGCCGATCACCAGGATGGCTTGGGCGGCCAGTTGGCCGGCGCCGTCGCCGAGTTCGGGCAGCGAGCCACGAATCAGCCCGGCGAGAGTGATCACGTTGTCGATGGCCGCGTGCTTGTACCGAATGGCGACTTCCGGCGAGACATTGTGCTCCAGAACCCCGGCCTGGGCCGAGAGCAGGTCGCATAGCGTGCGCTGGCGGTCGAGCGAGCGGGTGAGGGTGTCGACGAGCTGCGCGCAGCGCTGCTGGGCGGTGTCGTCGATGTCGATGCCGACGGCGAGTTCTTCGGAAAGCTGGTCGAGCCACAGTTTCCAGGTGCGGTCCAACAGTTCGAGCAGGATCGCCTCGCGGGACTCGAAGTAGCGCAGCAGGGGTGACTTGGCCAGCCCCACCCGGCGGCTCAGCTCGTTGAGGCTGACCTTGCTCACGGGCATCTCGTCGAGCATGGCGGCGGCGGTGTCGAGGATCGCCTGCCGACGGATCTCCCGCTGTTCCTCGCTGCGCGCCCGACGGAATGTCGTCATGTTCGCCATGATAGACCGCCGGTACATTGACATGATACCGCCGGTCTATTACCTCGGCCGGGAGAGTAATAGACCGCCGGTATATAAGGAGTTCGATCATGTCGAAGGTGTGGTTCGTCACCGGAAGTTCTCGCGGCCTGGGCCGGGCTCTGGTCGAGGCGGCGCTGGAGGGCGGCGACCGCGTCGTCGCTACCGCACGTAAGCCCGCTCAGCTGGACGACCTGGTCGAGCGCTACGGCGAGCACTCGAGCGCCTCCGCCCTGCTCGGCATCATCCCGGCCGTCGTCTTCTTCCTCATCTTCCAGCGCACGCTCACCCGTGGCGTCATGGTCGGCGCCATCAAATAGGACCGGGCTGGCAGAACGCCCACTATCTCGTGGACAAGCTTCATGACGGACGAAATCACATCATTCAAGCCACGGCGCACAGACTTGTGGCGGAGCCTCGGCATCCGCCGAGCGGGGCAACATGACCGTCATCCCGTGCTTCGCCATGGCGCTCATCGGACTGGTCCGGGGTCAGTACCGACAAGCAGAAGACCCAGCGGCAGCATGACGCCCTCGATCCGGTCTGCCTGAAGGTCATCGAGGAGAAGGCCAGCGGCAAGCTCGCCACCGAGGACCGGCCCGACCTGCTCACCGCGCTGTCCTACATCCGCGGGGGCGACCTGCTTCGTCCAGGAGGTCGACCGGCTCGGCCGCAACCTCCTGGAAGGATTGATCGTCCTCAACGACCTGTTCCAGCGGGGCGTCGGCGTCAAGGTGCTGGAGGGCATCGGCGCGGGGAATCCATCCGCACCATCGCAGCGGGTGTGAAGGTCTCCGTCGGCGCCGTCCACAAACCCTCACAGCCGCTGCCGAGGGCAACCTCACTGACCAGCCCCCGACTTCTTGAGGAGCACGCCGTGACACTGCCGCAGATCCCGCTCAACGACCCACGCGTGCTGGCCCCCGCCAAGGCCCGCCAGCAGTTCGCCCACGACTGCGCGTTTCGGCCTTCGGGGAGGATCGGACCGAACTTTGGCGCAATGCAGCCGCCCGAGGAAGCCGGACCCGGTCAGGCCAGGTCCCCTGCTCGGAGCGCGCGCTTGACCGTGGTCATCGCCGGGTGGAGTCGCGCAGGACCAGGCGCCATTCGATCGGACCGGTCTCAGCCGCCACTTCCTCGCCTAGGACCAGCTGCGCGCAGCGGGCTCCCTGGGCGCGCAGGTCCTGCGCGACGGTCGTCAGCCCGGCGGCGGCGGCCGCGTCGGTGCCGTCCCACCCTGTGACGGCGAGGTCGCCGGGGATGGCGAGACCGGCACGGGCGGCCGCTCGCATCAGGCCCAGGGCGAGCTCATCGCTCATGGCCATGACAGCGTCCGGCGCGTCCGATCCCTTGAGGAACGCCGTGGCCAGGGAGTCGGCCTCGCGCGCGCTGTTGCGTGCGCACACCGCGACCCGCACCTGCGGCCACCGGCCGCCGACCGCCTCCCAGGCGTCACGGACTCCGCGCAGACGCTCACGGGTCACGCGGAAAGTCGCCTCGGCCGGATCCAGCCCGTTGTGGACCCCCGGCGTCCTGGCGCGGTCGAGCGGGAAACTGAGCACCATCGGCCGCCGGGCGCCGGCGAGGGCCTCGGTGGCGACGGCGCGGGCTGCGGCACGGTCGTCGATGGCCACGATCGGCAGGTCCCGGTGGTGTGGTCCGCCGTGCACGACGGCGGGGAGACCGGTGGCGGCCACCGCTGGCAGCACGGGGTCGTCGTCGCTGGTCGTCCAGACGACGAAACCGTCCACCGCGGCCTCGGCGACCCGGTCGGTGTCCGAGGGCGCCCCGGTGATGGGCACGATCGTGAGCCCCAGGCCGTGACTGGCACAGACCTCGGCAACGCCGGCCAGGAACCGGGTGGCCTGGGGGTCCTCGAAGGCGTAGGTGAGGTGCTCGCCAAGCACCACCCCGAGGCTGCCGGTCCGTCCCCGGCGCAGCGAGCGGGCCCCCGGATGAGGGCCGGGGTATCCCAAGCGGGCAGCGGCTTCGCGGACCCTGGCCCGGGTGCGTTCGGAGACGCGATCAGGCTGGGCGTAGGTGTAGGAGACGGTCATCACCGAGACCTTCGCCGCGCGGGCCACCTCCGCCATGGTTGGCCGGGGCTGAGAAGGGTCTTTGGCCATGCCTCACTCTATCTTGTGTATCGTTACACGGCATGTGTATCGATACACAAACAGCCGCCGATCATGGTCACATCCGAGCCTGGGTGCCGTACGCGGGATTCACTGTCTTCGGCGCGTTCTGGGGCGTGTGGGGTGCGTCCGTGCCCGCCATTCGCGACCAGGCCGGGCTGACCGATGGCCAACTCGGCACGGCGCTGCTGTTCATCGCCGTCGGCGCCCTGCCCGCAATGCCTCTTGCGGGCAGGGCCGTGGACCGATGGGGGCATCGCGTCACGGCCATCACGCTCACGTCGCTCGGCATCGCCGGCATCGCCGTGGCCGTCACCGCTCGCGACCTGCCTGCCTTATCCGTGGGACTGGCGGTTCTCGGCGCGGCGTCCGGCGCTGCGGACGTGACGATCAACGCGGCGGCCGGCTCCGTTGAACGGGCCAATGGCCGTCCGGTCATCACCAGGGCGCACGGCTTCTTCTCCTTGGCCGTGGTCGCGGCGAGCCTCGTCACCGGCCTGCTGAACGCCGCCGGCCTGCCCGTGGTCGTGCCGTACTTGCTGGTCCTGCTCGTCGCCAGCGCTGCGAGCGCCGCCATCGTCACCGACAATCGCACGCAGGCTGATTCCGGCCGTCACGATCACGACCGGACCTCAGTTGCGCACAGCCGGGCGGGTCTGCGCGCTCATCTGCCGCTCCTGCTTGTCGCGGGCGGACTCGGTGCGCTCGGATTCGCAGTCGAGAACGCTCACCAGAGCTGGAGCGCCGTCTACCTCGCCGATACCGTGCACGCCGGACCCGCGCTGGTCGGCGCCGGACCCGCGGTCTTCGCACTTGCCGTCTCGCTCACCCGCTTCGCGATCAGCGCGGTGAAGACCCGGCGCGCCTGGATCGTCCTCACCACTGGCGCGGTGATCTCCGCGGCGGGACGTCCCTGCTCGCCCTCACCGCGTCTCTCCCTCTGGCTCTGCTCGGGCTGGCCCTGGCCGCCGTCGGCACCGCCGTGCTCTTCCCCACCGTGCTCGCCCTGGCCACCGCCAACGTCCCCGCCGCGGCCCGCGGTGCCGCCACCTCGGTCGTGTCCACCTTGGCCTATCTCGGCTACCTCGCCGGGCCGGTGTATGTGGGGCACTGGGCGCAGGCGACCGGGCTGCCGGGTGCCATGCTGGCCGTGGCGGCACTCGCCGCGGCCTTGGCGCTGCTGGCGTGGCCCGCGCTCAGAGCCGTCGTTCCCTCCCCCGCACGGCGCGGCACCGCCGAAGCACGAGCGACGGGCAGGCCGCACACGTAACGGGGCAGCTCGTCGCGGGCGAGGTCGGCCTTCCTGGCTAGCTCGCCGCCGAGCGAGACGCTAAGCCGGGCCCGCCGGGCTCCTTAACGTCACTGGCCGTTCGGTTGCTGGCCCCGAGGCAGACCGAGCGGGGCTACTTCGCTTGGTCGAGGATGACCTTGGCGAGGGCGTCAGCGGCATCGGGCCGGCCCAGGGCTTTGGCGGCATCGGTCATATGCGCTCGGAGGCCAGGGTCGAGGAGAAGTTCGTCGAGTTCGGCCCGGAGTTGCTGTGGGGTCGGGTCGGGTTCGAGTAGGGCGCGAGCGGCTCCGGCGTGGACAAGGTAGCGGGCGTTGTTGCGTTGCTCGTCTCCGGCGGCGGGGACGAGGGGGATGAGGACGGACGGCTTCCCGACCGCGACCAGCTCGGCGACGGTTCCCGCGCCGCTGCGGGAGACGACGACGTCCGCGGCGGCATACACATCGGGCAGTTCCTCGCCGACGTACGCCGTGGGGTGATAGCGCTCGCCGATCTCGGCGGGGAGGTTGGCGGCGACCTCGGTGAGATGGCCGATCCAGTCCCGGCCACACTGGTGCAGCACCTGGGCGCGGGTGAGCAGCGTGGGCAGTATCTGCTCGATCAGGGTGTTGATCTGCCGACTGCCCTGGCGCCGCCGGTCACGTAGACGAGCGGCAGATCCGGGGCCAGGCCGTGCCGCTCATACGCCCGGGCAGGGTTTCCGTGCAGGAGCTGGGGACGGATGGGGTTGCCCGTGACCACGGCTCGTGCGCGTGCCCGCTGAGGGAGGTGGTCGATGGAGGTGGGATGGGTGAGCGCGACCGTCGTGGCCACGCGGGCGAGGATGCGGTTCGCCAGGCCGAGCGAGGTGATCTGCTCATGCATGACCAGCGGGCGGCCGAGAAGGCGAGCGGCGAGACCGAGTGGCACGCAGACATACCCTCCCGTCGACAACACCACATCGGGCCGGTAGCGGGCGGCTATGCCGGCCGCCTGCAGAACGCCGATCGGGATCTTGAAGAGGTCGATCACGTTCTGGCCGAACTCTCGGAGGCTGGGTGATCGTCTGACCTTGCCCGCGCTGATTGCCTTGAACGGGATGTGCTGCTCCGCGGCGATGCGCGCTTCCAGCCCATCCGCCGTGCCCACCCACAACACATCCACGTCGCGGCCCTGCCCGGCGGCGTGCTCGCGCACCGCCGTGATGGTCGTGAGCGCGGGATAGGTATGTCCGCCGGTCCCGCCTCCGGTGACGAGCATCCGGATCTTCCGCGCGGCTGTCATGCGGTCGTCTCCTCCATAGGTACGGCAAGGCCGAAGCGAGCGCCGGCCTGGCGGATCGTTTCGGGGGTCTTGATCGGCACCCACTGTTCCACGGGTACGGCCATGCCCTTGGTGTCCGCGGGCGAACAACACGCTCATGGAGACCTCGTAGTACCCCAAGTCCGCGAGCGTGGCAGTCAGCTCTCGGACGAGGCGGGCGCCGTTGATGCGGTGAACCCAGATGTTGGCCCAGGCTCCGGGCGAGCAGCCGCCCGGCAGGGCGCTCGACGATTCTGTTGATGCGGAAGTCGGGGCCGAGGGTGAGCATGCCGCTGATGAAGGTGTTCTGGAGCACCGCGGTTGTCACAGCGATCGGCGACGGGCAGGCAACCAGCCGCTCATAAGTGTCGTCGGGGACAAGGTCGGTGATTCCGCTCACGAACACGGAGCTGGCCGTACGGACACGCCGCAGCCCGGTCAGAGCGGCACCATCCGCGGTGAAACCCTCCTGCAAGCAGACCTTGACGTCGCTATAACCGGTGGCAGCGACGTCCGCCTTGATTTGCTGCACGTTCCCCGGATTCGCGATGACCAGGAAGCGGTGAACCCCCGCGCGGGCAGCCTGGCGCATGTGTCGTTGCAGTAAGGTCTCGCCGCCCAACCGAAGGGTCGCCTTGTCCGCGGCCGAGGCGGGTGCCACTGCCTCCGGCGAGCAGGATGGCGATCATAAGCTGGTCTTTCACCTCTCCAGGTCTTCTGCCAGAAGGCAGTTCTTAAGGGCGTCCGCCACGGTCATGCAGTCGGCTGTGCTGAGCGAGGGATGAAAGGGGAGGGACAGCGTGCGCACCAGCAAGTCCCGAACCTCACCCCAGTCCTCTTCGCCCTGGTGGACCGCGAGGGTCGGGTAGTCGAACCACGGCCGGTCGAACATGACCGTGCTGGCGACCCCATGCCTCGCGAGCCTTTCCCGTAGGTCAGGCATCGGATTCGGAAGGTGAACGGCGTAGCGGCTCTGGGTGGCCTGAGGAGTACGGCCCGGCATCACGACGGCCAGGGGGAGAGCTCGTTGGTAGGTGTCGGCGACGCACTGCAGGCAGGCACGCAGAAGGTCGCGCTGCGCCCACTGGTGATAGGCGCGACTGTCGCGCCTCCTATTCCGCGTGCCCGCCCACCTCGGCCTTAAATGGCTCGGCGTCGCCCCATTCCCAATAGGCAGTACCATCTCTAATCTCCCGCTCTACCGCAGCGAACAACCCTGCAGGATCTACAGCGGCCGGAATGTCTACGGCAACATGCCTATCCCCACTCCATTCAGAAAGGAAACCACCAGAGGAGATCGCTGAACGCAGTGCTCCACGCAAATCCGAGCCCCTGATAGGAGGACGAGGAGCCGTGAAGAAGACGCGAAAGACGCGCCTACCGGATTTGGACGCGACACTCGACACGAACTTTCCATCCCTCAGCTTAACTCTGTCACCAAGAGCGACCCCGTAAACTCTGAACGGAATGCAACAGAATTCGAACTCATCACCTTCCAAAGGACGCAGCCATACTTGTTCCCACTCATCCTCAAAGCCAAATGGGGCGAGGTCCACCATGGCGATGTAGTTGTGCTCGGCACGCCAAACTGGGGCGTCATGAGTAATGTAGGAAACGTGGCCTGGAGAGTTGGTCATCTGTAACTCCATCTGCTCTGGAACGTCAGCCTGGCCCGCCACAGGAGCGGCGGGCCAGGCAGCAGGTTCATCTAAGGATAACTCCTTGGTACACGAACCGTGGACTGCATCCATGTGGGCCACCACGGAGGGGGCCATGATCCTATATAGTTTGGCGGGGGATTGAGAGGCGCTATTCTGTTTCTCTTCGAGCTGTTGCAAAACGTGCAGGCTGGCGTGAGGTTGTCATCCTCAAGATTGCCGCCGTTGATCCGGGCATGCACGTGGTCGACAGATGTAGCTGTGTTAGTACGGCAGTACGAGCAAAGTGGCTGGTTGCTGCCAGGGGTGGCTTGCTTGCCAATGTTGTAAGACTTAAGAATCGATTTGGTGATGGGCTTTCCGGCGGTCGGACCGCCGCTCGATCCTGGGGGAATCTCATATATCGGATCACCATTCGGCCCACACCCGACCGGGGTATTGATGTTGTGTACGAGGACCGGTGTGTTGCCAGTAAGAACATAGTAGGTATGAAGGTCGGCGATAGTAAGGTTGTGAACGCGCTGGTTGTGGGCTGTCCATTTTTTTATAGCCGTAACCTGGACGTAGGTGCCAGCGGAAGTACGCAGCCACATGCCGCGCTTGAGGTCGGTTGCGTCCACCCACTTGCGGAGCTCCTCCACCCAGAAGGGGTGGTGGTCCGTGGCGATTACTGGGCTAGACTTTTTGCCCCGGTCGCCGTCAGTGTTGACGGTGATTTGCACCAGATTCTTTTCGCCTTCGCCGATGATCAGAGCGATGACTGGCTTGGCTTCGCTCTCGCCGGTTTCCGGGTCGGTGGCGAGGACCTTGTCGCCGACTTTGACCTCTTCAATTGGCTTGGAGGAGCCGTCGGCCATAACAACTTCTGTGCCGGGAGCGAAGCTGTTTGGGGTGCATCCGTAGTTGGCGATCCCTCCGCTCGAGCGTGGCGTCGCCGACCCGCCGAGTGGCATTCTCCCAGCAGAGGCGCAGAAGCTGGTTGCGCATGCCGCGGCAGCAAGCCAGCTCTCGGTATCTGATATGCGGCTCAGATCCGCGCGGAACTGCTGCGAACATCCCGTGCCGGGGTCACCGCAAAGGGCTCGGACAAGGTCGAGTTCGCATTTCTGGATGCCCCCCTGACCGTATTCTGAGAAGCTGCAGGAGTTGTTGACCTGATTGACGTACGTCTTGGACAAAGCCTCTTTGAACTTCGGGTTTTTCTGGTCGGCCTCGGGGACGGCAACGCCACCGATCTTGTCCAAGTTGGCGCATGCGCCGTTGCTGTAACACACGGACTTGTCCAGGTCCAGCCCCCCACCGCCAGAGGGGTTGGCCATCAGCATGTGGCCGTCGAGTTCGATGCCGGTGATGGGATTGCCACCGGCGAAGGCATAGCGGTTGGCGGTCCAGGGGTCGGTGCCGAGGTTCAGGTCGTTCAGGGCGCCGTTGTAGTAGTCGAGGGTGAGGAAGCGGTTGAGGTTGGGGTTGTAGTCCCGGAACCCCATGTCGTACATGCCGGTGGAGTTGTCCCAGCGCTTGCCGTTGAAGCGGTAGGGGTTGTACTCCTCCTTGGCGGTGGGGTCGACCGGGTCAGGCTTGTCGACGCCGGTGAACAGCTTGTCGTCGTTCTTGCCGTAGGACGTGTAGCCGTAGGTGGCGCGAGTGTCACCGGTCTCGGACGTGACCTGCTCGACGTCGGTGTGCGCGTTGTAGCCGTAGTAGGAGGACTCCTCACCGCCGGTGGCGGTGAATTTCACCTGCGACAGGCGCTCACCCCAGGGGGAGTACTGGAAGGAGCGGGTCAGCTTGCCGGCGACCTCTTCGTCCAGCACCTCGCCGGACATGCCGAGGTAAGAGTAGTCGGTGGTCTTCGCGGCGGTGGTGCCGTTCTTTTCGGTTTTGCTGGTGGTGCGGTCGAGCGGGTCGTAGGTGTAGGTGGTGACGGTCGAGGTGGTGCCGTCGGTGCCGAGCTTTTCGTGCTTGGTCAGGTGGTCGAAGCCGTCGTAGGTGTACTTCTCCCAGGTCTTGCCGCCGCCGGTGATGGTGCGCAGCCGGCCGTAGGGGTCATAGTTGTAGGTCGACGTCTGCCCGTTGGTGGCCGAGGTCATCAGCCGGTTGCGGTCGAAGGTGAACTCGGTGCGCTCACCGTGGACGGTCTGGTCGTAGACGCTGGAGTTCGGGTCGTGCAGGTAGGTCTCGGTCTCCGCCGCACCCCCGCCGACCGGGGTCTTGACCGTCTTGGCGATGCGATCCCGCGGGTCGTAGGTGTAGGTGAACTGGTTTTCCAGGTACGCGCCAGGGTTATCGGCGTTCTGCACCTTGGCCAGGTCGCTGGCGCGGTTGAGGTTGGCCTGGTAGCCGATGGTGTGCTCGGCGACCACCGTCCCATTGGGCTTCTTCTCAAGCGAGTAACGCAGCAGGCTGTCGAGGAAGTAGTCGTAGGTGACGGTGTTGCCGTTGGCCTTGGTCTCAGTTTTGCGTTCGGCCTTCTTCGTATACGTGTAGGTGGTGACCTTCGGGGACGCATCGGTGGCCGACTTGGCGTTGGACACCCGCTCGACCAGGTCGCGGATGTCGTAGCCGTAGGTGGCGACGGTCTTGTCGTGCGTCCGGGTGATCGGCGCGCCGTTCTCGTTATAGTCGTAGGTGGTGGTGTTCTTGACCGTGCCGTTCAGCTTCTCGAGGATCTGCTGGACCTGGTTGAGCCCCGTGTAGGTGACATCCCAGGTGTCGATCTTCGCGGTTGGCGTCCTGTCCTTGATCTGCGTCAGGTTGGCGTTGACGTCGTAGAAGTACTCGAAGTCCTTCTTCTCGTTGTCGGTGTCGCCGCTGTTGTCGCGGACCAGCTTGACCGAGTCGGCCGCCACGGTGCCGTTGGCGTCGTTGGTCAGCGTGATCGAGTGGGTGATGCCCTCGGTGAAGGTGTAACTGCCCAGCTCGACCCACTCGCCCGGGCTGGCGGTCTGGTCGACGGTCTTGGTGTCCTGCCCGCCGTCGTACTTGACCGTGTACTTGGCGTTGGTCGCGCCCGCCCCGGAGGGGTAGCGCACGTACGCCTTGTAGCTGCCGGCCGTGGGGATGGTCAGGTTCCAGGTGAAGCTGGCGTCCCCGGTGCCGGCTGGCGCGGTGGCATAGTCGTAGCCGGTGAAACCGGACGTGCCGGCGACGGTGGGCCCGGCGACCAAGGACGAGGTGCTTCCGCCGGTGGTCCAGGTGCCGGTGGTGGTGACCTGGCCGGTGTCGGAGTTGTCGGCCAGCACCACGTCAAGGCCGAGTGGGACGCCGTTGTCGGAGTGGGTCTTCAGCTTGCCGTCGGGGTAGTAGGTCCACTCGATGGCCCGCTGGGAGGACCCGCCAGCCGAAGTGACGGTCCGGTTCTTCTGCTCGCCGAGCTCGTTGTAGTCGTAGGTGGTCTTGATACCCCACGGGTCGGTGGTGGTCTTGGTCCACCCGTTGTCCCAGTAGGAGATCGTGGAGTCGTTACGGATCGTCTGCCCGTGGGACGGCGGGTGAGAGATCTTTTCCAGCCGCGACACCGCGTCGTAGCTGTAGATGACCTTGTCCGGGGTGTTGTACAGCGGATCGTTGTGGTCGAACGGGTAGATCTGCTCGCTGACGCGGTTCAGCTTGTCGTAGACCGTCTCCTGGACGAAGTCCGTCGTCGATCCGGCTTCTACGGCCCGCGGTGTGATGACCTTGGTTTGGTTGCCGACCTCGTCGTACTCGAATTTGGTGACGGTGTACTTGATTGTGCCGCCGGTCTCCGAGTGCGGGACCCTGATCTCCTTGACGTCGCCGCGCTCGTTCAACAGGTAGTCGGTTGTCTTTTGGTCTTGGTCGGTGGTGGAGATGACCAGGCCGTCCAGGTCGTAGCCGGTCGAGGTTTCGTAGCCGGCGGCGTCCTTCACCGATTTGACGTGGTGGTTGAGGTCGTAGGTGTAGATCGCGGTGTAGTCGGCAGTGTCGGCGGTGGCGTTCTTGCGGGGGTCGATGACGGTCTTGACGTTGCCGACGTTGTCGTAGGTGTAGGTGATCTTTTTCTGCTCGGCGTTGATGACGCCGGTCAGCTGGTAGATCTCGTCATACTCGTAGGTCGTGGTGAAGTCGCCGGGCTGGGCCTCGGCAAGGTTGCCCTTCGGCTCGGTCTGCGTCTTGAGGTTGCCGGCCGCGTCGTATTTGAACGTGGCCTTGCGCTCGGGCCCGCCTTCGGTGTCCTTGGGCAAGTAGGACTCGATCAGCTGGTCAGCGTCGTCGTATACCGCGGTGGAGGTGGCCCCGTTGGGGGCGGTCATCTTGGTGATGTTGTCGTTGCGGTCGTAGACCGGGGCGGGGGTGGTGATGAAGACCGGCGGGGAGGCGTTCTGGTCCTTGGGGGTCTTGTTCTCCAGCGGCCGCTTGAAGATGTCGTAGGTCTGGGTGGTCTGCTTACCGAGCGCGTCGGTGACCTTCAGCACGTTGCCGCGGACGTCGTAGACGAAGGTCGTGTCCTTCAGGTCTGCGTTCGTAATCTTCTGCGGATAACCGGTGGGGTGGTAGTCCGCATACTGGGTGGAATGCTCGTTGGCGTCGGTGACCTTGGTCAGCTGGCCGTAGGGGTCGTACTCATAGCGGGTGGTGTAGTCCCCGTCGGCGGCGGTGCTCACCCCGATCGGGTCGGTGACGCTAGTGAGATTGCCGTTGGCGTCGTAACCGAACTGCCATGCGTGGCGCTCGGGGCTGATCTTCTCCTTCAGGTCCGCCACAAAGTCGTTGAGGTGCCAGTAGTAGTCCAGCGTGGTGGGATAGGTTCCGTTATGGATGGCTTCGGCATCCCAGATCTTGCGCGGGTAGCCGGTCTTCTGGTCGTACTCCCAGCGAGTGTGCGCCTGGTTGGCCTCGATCAGGTCGGTCAGGTTGTGGTCGGAGTCCCACCCCAGCGTCGTGGTCTCGTTCTTGGCGTTAGTGATCGACTTCGGCCGGCCAAGGGCGTCCAGCAGGTAATGGGTGGCGTGCTGGAGGGGATCGGTGACGGTGGCGTTGATCTCTCCGAGCTGCGGGCCATCGAGGTCTTCGTAGTCGAAGTGAGTGACGCCGTTCAGCCGGTCGGTGAGCGTTTCGACCTTCCACTTGTCCTTCGGGTCGACCGGCGCCTTGTAGTAGGTGAACGTGGTGTCGTGCGTGCCGTCCTCGGTGGCCCCGCGGGGGTCGGTGACCTTGACGAGCTTGACGTTCTTGTTGCCCTGGGTCGCGTCGTAGGTGAAGCGGAACGTCTTGGCCTGATCATCGCCCGCACCGTCGACCATCTTGGCCATCAGGCCCTTGTCGGTGTAGGTGAAGGTCACCTTCCGCCCGGCGATGTCGGTGATGGACTCGACCTGGTCGATAATGTGCGGGTTGGTCAGCTTGGTGTCGTCGACCTCATCCCCGTCGTCGTTGACGTAGGTGTAGTCCTGACCCTTGCTGTAGTACGTCAGGGTCAGCGTGGTGCGCCCGGCGGCGTCGGTGATGGTCTGCAGGAACTTGGTCGGCTTGTTGTTGGACCGGCGCCGTTCGTAGGTGAACGACATGGTGTTGCCGTTCTTGTCCACGATCGCGGACTGGAAGCCCTCGTCGTCGTAGAAGAACTGGGTGCGGTCGGGCTTGGTGAACACCCACTGCCGGAGCGGGTCGTCCAAGCCGGTCTTCTGCAGGTACAGGTGCACCCCGCGCGGTGGATGTAGTCGCAGGTGGTCGGCTGGCAGTTCTTGGGGTCGCCGTCGGCGGGGTCCCGCGTCCACACGTGGGTGGTGCCGTCCCCGTCGGTCAGCCGCACCTGATCGGGCCAGCTCTGGCCAGGCGGGTGGAACTGCAGCTGGGAGCCCAGCCGCTGCAGGGTCGAGGTCTGCAGCGACCAGCCGTATCCCATGGCCGAGGCGGAGGTGTCCAGGCTGTTGTAGGTCATCCGGACGAACGTCTGCACTCCGCGGGAGGGGTTGGTGAAGGCGTTGTAGGACCACATCAGGTTCCCCGCGTACGGGTTAACCATCGCGGTCGATCCGGCGCCGTGTTCTTGCCGGTGTAGGCGTAGAACTTCTCCGCCCCGAGCAGGTCGGAAGTGGGTGAGTCCACCCGGATCTGCTGCGGCAGGGTCGGCAGCTGGTGGGAGGCGGACTTCCAGTTGTTGTTGAGCGTGTCCTGCACGTCCCACACCAGGGTGAGGCCCTCGGCGAGGTTGGTGCCGGCACCGGAGATGGTCGGGGCCTTGACGTCGGCGTTGACCACCGTCGTCTCCCCGGGTGCCAGATCTTTGGTCAGCTGCTTTTTGAGCTGGTTGTCGGGGGTGGAGATGTCAGTGCCGTCGGGCAGCTGCCAGTGGTAGCTCACCGCGGTGGAGGAGGCCGGCCAGGGCTGGGAGGTGGTGTTGGTGATCGCCACCGGGATCTGCGTGGTCGCCTCGCTGTCCATCCGCTCGGGGGTGGCGGGGACGAAAAAGGCGGGCGAGGTGGCGGTGTCCGCATAGGTCACCCGCAGCCGGGGTTGCAGCAGGCTCTCATCGGCCTCGCTGGCGAGGAACTGCGCCGTCTGCTTGGCGGTTCCCGGCTCGTTGGCGACCTTCACCAACAGCCCGTGGTTGCTGCCCGGGTCGGCGATCCAGGCCTTGGCCGCGTCGGTGACCGTCCACGTCCGCCAGCCCGGGTTTGCCGGGATGTCGACGACCGTGCCCAGCACGGCCGGGTCGAAATCGCCGCCGGGGCTGGTCCACGGCGAGTTCCACGTCGCCGTCTCGTCGAAATCACGGGTGAGCTTGTGGGCGTTGAAGGCCGCCCCTGCCCCGGTCGTGTTGACTCCCCATAGGGAAAGCTCCGCCTTGCTGATCTTCGCATCGGCGGGGATCCGGTCGGCGAAGTCACCGAAGCCGATCACTGCCCGGGTGGTGCCCGCGCTGCTGGTCGTGTTGCCGGCCTGCAGCCACTTCTGCCCGCCTGTCCCGATGGTGTCGTGGCCGGTGGAGGGCTCGCTGGCGGCAAGGGTGGTATCGGCGCTGCCGTAGACCACGGCGGTGACCAAGCCCGGCTTGGGCAAAATCACCTTCCTTTCCTGCGACGCGACAACCTCCCCGTTCTTCAGCACCGCCTCGACCCAGTAGCGGACCTCATGAACGTAGGAGGGGTCGCCGACCTTCGCAGGATCACCACCGCTGCTGGTATCGACGAAGGAGGTGACGCCAGGGGGCAGCGTGGTGATGAGCGAGTCCACCACACCGCCGTTGGGATTGACCTGGCAGGCCGCAGGGCACCAGCGGCGCAGCCGATACTCGACCAGATCATCGGACGGGTCGGAGGGGGTGGCGTCGTTGTAGGCAGTCCAGGACAGGGACGCACCCACCGCGCTGGCCTGGCGCGGCTCCTTCACAATCACGCCCGGATTGCCGTAGGTGACCACCAGCTTGGGGACGTTCACCGACTCCGGCGCAAGACCATCCGCGCCGTACAGCTCAGAAGAGCCCTCATACACCGGGCCGGCGATCGGAGCCGACGACGATTCGTTGGTCGCCTTCAACATAAAGCCGTTGGTCCAGTCCGGGTTGGAGAACCAGGGGCGGACGAGTTGCGTCACGTTGAAGGAATGCCACCGCGACAGTTCCCCCTGATTACGCGTCACCGTCGCGACCGGCTGAGTCGCGAAGGTCGGCTGGCTGCTCCAGGTGACAGTGGAGGGATCCCAGTCGGAGGTCACCTCGTATACGCCCACCGTCACCGGCCCGGCCTCGCCCAGCGCCTGGTCGAAGTACACCTCAAGTCGGGCGTCGTCGATCAGCGTGGCCTCTTCCGGCACCGGGACGAGCCACGGGGAGATGTTGATCAGCGCGCGGTTGATTGCGGTACCGGCCTTGCCGACCGGCAACCGCCAGGAGGAGTCGAAGTTGGTCGTCTTCTTGCTGGAGTCCACATAGGCGTCCCAGGCCTCCGGCCACCCCGGCTGCATCCTGATCGTCGGATCGATCACCACCGGCCACTTGCGCTCCGGCGCGGTCAACCACGCTGCGTCGGGGGTGATCGTGATCGTGGTCTCCGCCCCCTGCTGGGAGGTCAGCGTCTGCGTCACCGCGTCCGAGTACCGCTTGCCGTACGGCGAGGCCGGGTCGTCCTGGGCGTCGAGCATGAACGGCTTGGGCACCGAGAACACCGGACCCGATCCGTCAGCCGCATCGAAGACGATCGACCCGTCCTGCTGCTGCCGGGCGTTCACCCCGCCGGTCTTGACCGTGAAGGTGAACGAGGCGCCCGCCGCCGGCGGCTTGGTGAGCGTGATGAGCTCCTTAACCCCCTCAGAGGTGACCGCGTACGTCAGGTCCGCACCGTCCCACACCCCGGGATAGGTGACCGCGGATCCGCCGACCTGCGGGCTGATCTGCCGCCCCTGACCGATCACGCCGAGGGTGACCTGCCGGTTACCCAGCTTGATCTTCGCGAGCTTGTCGGTCTTGTCTCCGAACCGGGAGGAGAAGCCGGCCTTGTCGTTGCCCTGGACGAAGCCCTCCTCGGAGGTGCCCTGCAGGCGGGTCTCGATGTTCTGCCACTTGCCGCCGGCGTCCCGATAGTGGACCGGCCTCGATGAAATCTCCGCCTGGAGCCGACCGTCTTCCAGCTCGTACACCGTGCCGTAGCGCGACCGCTTGCCGGTCAGCTCCTTGACCCGCTTGCCTGGCGGTGGCGCCGCCTTCGCCTTCTGGGATGCGGCACTGCGCCCCGGCAAAACGAAAGCGTTGTTGCTCGGCCGCGTCCCCCTGTCGGGGTCCTCGGCGAACAAACCGGCGACGGTACCGCCGAGCCAGGTCGCCAGGCGCGTCAACAGCCCAGGCGTATCAGCGGAGGCGGCCGTCTGCGCGTTGGCCGGGGCGGTCAACGCCAGCGAGGCCAGCACTACCAGCGTCGCGATGGCGGCGACCGCACGGCGTAATCTCCCGCGGCGCCGTGTTCCACCGGGGTCGGATGCTCTCTTCCACGGGTGCAGGACACGGTTCGACGGCGACAGGCGCACGCGATCTCCCTCGGGCGAGATAAGGAGAAGTTAAAAACGAACCGATCAAGCCAAAAACCCGACAATCCGTCAAGATCAACGCAAAGTGATCATCATTTACTCGAACATGTGTCCGTACACGTTGGAACGAGTCATTAAGCTGGCCAAAGATCCCAAAGTGGACGTTGCAGGTGACAACCCATCAAGGTGACAGTCTGTGATAGTCCAAGGTCAAATCAGACGCAGCGTTATCAAAGCGTGATCTTTGTGGCTGGTACTGCCCTGAGATTCAGGGCAGTCGGAAGGGTTTGACGACGACCAGGGAGACAGCCGTCCAAGGCGATGGCCAAGCGCAGAGGCATCACACAAAGTCAGGTGACGGGCTGGTGCCGCCGAAAGATGATCGCTAGTCTCGCCGTCCGTGCAGGAAACCCTCTCTTTCGGACCGCCCGAGGGTCCGCCTCGCGCGAGGAGATCACGGTGGCTTTGGCCGGCCCTGGGCCTTACGGCCGTCGTGGGTTTGAGCTCTGGGGCGTACGGCGCCATCGGGGTCAAGCGGGAACTCGACCGGCCCCCGACCGAATCCGAGCTGCACGCCGTGTCGGTGCAGGAGATCGAGCTGCGGTGGCGCACCAGATCGGCGGGCGAGATCTTCCCGGCCACCGTCGACTATGGCTCGGGCAGGACGAAAGAGCTGGCCGTCCGTGTGGGGATCGCTCCGCAAGCGTCCTGCACTAAGGCCCTGGACGCGGTGATCGCGAAGGTGGCCGTGGCCGACGGCTGCAGGGCCGTGCTGCGCGCCACCTACCTGGACAAGACCCAGACGCTGGTGACCACGGTGGGCGTCGCCGTGTTTCCGGACGAGACGTCGGTGTGGAAGGTGTCCCGAGTCGTGTGGGGGAACAGTGCGAGTCGGGGTGTACGTGCCGTGGCCTTCCCCGGCACGCTGTCGGCCCGGTTTCGCGACGCCGCTCGGCAGCGGTTCTTCATGACGAACTACGCCAACTATCTGATCTTCGTCAGCGGGGGATACGCCGACGGCCGGCCGAAGGCCAAGCTGGACCGGCCCCAGCTGTTCATGTTCGGTGACCAGATCGCCGCCCAGGTCGGCGGACGGCTGCAGACCTACGTGGATCCATGCACGGTCAAGGGGGTCGTCACATGCTGAAACGCACGCTCCCCCTGCTGGTCGCGGCCATGCTCCTGCCCGCCGCGCCGGCCTCGGCCTCCACCGACGACGTGCTGGGACAGCTCGCCGGGGATTTACAGGCCGCCCACCGCCTCGCCACTGGCAAGGGCGTCACAATCGCGATCCTGTCCGACGGCGTGGACCCGGGGCTCCACGAACTCGCCGGCCGCCTCAAGATCGCTCCGGACCTGGTCAAAAGAACCGAGCCGGACCAGCGCGTCGGCACCCTGCTGGCCTCGGCAATCGCAGGAACAGGCACGATCACGGACCGGCCGATCAAGGGCATCGCTCCCGCCGCGACGATCCTGTCGGTCCGGGTACGGCCCTCGTCAACGGCCGCGTACAAGAAGTTCCTCCAGACCGACGCGCTGGACAAAGTGGCCACCGGCCTCCGCTACGCGACAGATCACGGGGCCAAGGTCGTCTTCATCGAGGAAGGGCGCGGAGCCGCGGCCAACACCGACAAACTGGCGCAGGCCGTCGACTACGCCCTGCGCAAGAACGTCGTCATCGTGGCCGAGGCCTCGCGACTGGTCACCTATGAGGGGAAGCCGATCCCGCCCGAGTCGCTGTCCTATCCGGTCGCCCTCCCGGGCGTCATCGGTGTCGGCGCCACCGACGAGAAGGGACGACCGCTCACCAAGATGTCGGCCCGCAACTCCACCGTGCTGCTGTCGGCGCCGGGGACACGGCTGAACGTCACAGGCGACGGCAACCAGAGCCGGTGGTACATCTACGGACCGCCCACCGCCGCGGCATGGGTGGTCGGCACCGCCGCCCTCATCAAAGAGAAGTACCCCAAGCTCTCACCGGCGCGGGTGGCTCAAGCCCTCGCCGTGTCCGTACGACACCGGCCCAGAGGCGGATACGACGCGACCGTCGGCAACGGCATCCTCAACCCGGTCGAAGCACTCAGGCAGGCCGCCCGGTTGAACCAGCTGCCC
Organism: Microbispora sp. GKU 823; assembly: GCF_002027145.1. Lineage (NCBI taxonomy): Bacteria > Bacillati > Actinomycetota > Actinomycetes > Streptosporangiales > Streptosporangiaceae > Microbispora > Microbispora sp. GKU 823. Next base: position 36,868 of record NZ_MWJN01000013.1, read on the forward strand.
GGCTCCGCGCCACCGAGCAAGTACGCGGTACGGCCCACGACCCGCTTCGGCGGCCTCCCGGACTCTCCGATCAAGGCCGTACAGTGGGACGGGACCAAGCTGATCCGCTACGGCTCCATCTCCGGTGCCGGATTCCTCCTGCTGGTGATTTCTCTTGCCATCGCTGCCGTGGCCGTGATCCGCAGGCGCAGGGAACGCTTGGAAAGCACCGTCCCAGGTGGTCCGCTGACGGACCGCTCCCTCGGGACACCGCCCGCGGTAGCCGAACCCGGAGGGATGAACCACCGCCCTGAGTGACTTGTGAGGTGCGACAGCGCTCCCAGTACGGTCCACATGATCACCAGATTGGACGACGGCGCCGTCCGAATCCGGCATCACACGCCCGGCACCCCCGACAGCTGGGTGATCAATACATACCCCGCATGCCGACGATGGACGTGCTGGCGTATGAGATGAGCTCAGGACAGCGAGCACTCTCTTCAGGAGGAGAGGGGGAACACTTCGACCACTTCTCAATGGCGGAGAGTGAGTACGGCCCGGCGCCTGATGACGCGCCGCCGACAGTTCGGCCGATATGGCGTCGATGTCAGCCTCGTCCATGATGATCGCCGCCTCTCGCGGTTTACGTGTATCCATCATCGCGATCCGAAGATGCGTGGGCGGATGGGTCGTGTCGATGGACGACATACGCAGGGCCGATACTCGCAGCCGTCGTAGCCGCTCGGTCTGGGGGACCGAAGCGATGTAATCCCGCAGTTCCTGCCAGAGGTCGAAGTCGCTTTCCTGGTTCAGCGCGCGGTAGAACCCTCCCTTCTGATGCAGGGCGGTCTGACGCTGGAGCAGGGTTTCAACGCTCTCGTGCAGGGCCAGGGCTTCCAGCATCGATCTGGTCGCCGACGACGAGGCCACCCGCGCGGCGAAGTCGTCGGCCAGGTACTCGGCTCGCTGCCCGCTGCGCAGCGTGAGACGGTGCAGCAACAAGAGGACCAGGCTCGTGATCTTATGCGGGATGAACAGCAGCGCCGCGGCGGTGACGGAGGCGAGTGTCGAGATGAGATCCGAGCCCGCACTGACGATCCTGCTCGGATGGGTGACCTCATACCAGTGCGCGAGAGCCGCGGAGGCCGAGTGCAGCCACAGGCTGCGCCGGTTGTCGCCGTTGCGGGCATGCCCGAACTCGTGCCCCAGCAAGGCGACCCGCTCCTGCGGGCTCAGTACCTCCCACAACGCCAGGCCGATCGTGAGGACGGTACGCCGGCGCAGCCCAACCCTGCCGAAGGTCGCGTTGTAATCCGGGGTCACGCGGATCATGTCGGCGGGCCCCACCCCCAGCTCAGCGGCGACCCGATCGGCGAGACCGTAAAGACGAGGTGCCTCGGCCCGGCCCAGCGACCACTCATCCCGCCGAAATCTCCCCAGTCTCGGCCGCAGGGAGAAGGCGACGACCAGCCCCAGCACGCCAAGAACCCGGGCCAGGAATATCCCGTTGATCACGAGCCATATCGATCCGGCTACGAGAAGCACGGTGCCCAGGTGCACCACACCTGCGATGACCATAGCGGCGGCCCCCGCTCGGTCCCGCCCGTGGGCCGGCTCACGGGCACTGCTGACCTCGGCGTACAGCCGTTCGACGGCCGCCCGGTCGGCAGCGCGGCGTCTGTCCTGCCATCGACGCCCTCGCCGGGTGGGCGTGGCGGCCGTCTCCGCCAGCGGGTCGACGTTCCAGTCACATGCCGGGCACCAGGCGCTGAACCGGGGGTCCGTTGAGACGGGGGCGGAGCACGAGGGGCAGATGCTGTCGGACGGGGACGTCATGACGCAGATCTTGCCGAAGAAAGAACGTGTAGCGGGACGAATTTGGGTAACCGCCGTAGATCGTTCGACACCAGGTTCCTGAACTCACCCAGTCCGCCATCCGACCTGGTCCTCTCACCGAAGACGCCTCCCGTTACTGCGACAGGAGTACGCGCTGGTGCGGGTACGGGGTTGGGAGCAGATGGTCGCTCGATAGAGGCGGCTGCGCGTGTCAGCCGACGCAGGCCAGCCCCACACTGGTGAATCTAGGACTGCTCCGATCGCGGAAGGTCTCCGGGCTGTTCCCGTAGAACCGGAAAGGCGCCGCTTGCCCGAGTGGGGGCGGCGCCTTCGTCATGGCGGTTCAGCAGATCTTGTAGTCCACCTTCGTGGAGTTGTATGAGCAGGAGTCCACGAGCTTGCCGGCGGCGTCGCGCAGGGACGCGGTGTCCTGTCGTTGTTCCACACGTAGTTGCCCATGCCCCAGTAGCGGGTGCTGGTGCCGCTCTTGCCCGAGCCCGTGCGAATGGTGATGGTCTTCCTGGCCGGGATGGAGAACGTGGGGAAGGTGTACCGATGGCGGGAGGCGTCGGCGAGGGTCCAACCCGTGACGGTGACCGTCTTGCGTGAGGTGTTCTTGATCCAGACGTACTCGGCGTTCAGGCTGGAGTTGGAACGGGTGTCCGTACCGGGACTGTCGTAGTAGATCTTCGTTATCTGAATCGCCGGGCCGGCCGCGAGCGCGGGCTGCGAGACGACGAGCAGAGCGCCGACCGAGACCGCGGCCGACAGAAGGAAACGAGTTCGCATGGGGGACTCCTGACAGAGCGAATGACAGGAGTGAGGACGGACGACACTGCTGGATGGTTGCCTCGGATCGCTATCTGGAACCCCAGGAACCGCTCGGGGTCCCACAGGAAGACATCCAGGCAGTTCCAGCCGATCGGTATAAAGATCTTCCACTCGGTGTGGATTTGTCTCCCGCCGCCCCTCTCGCGGCCGTCCGGGGGATAAAACTACACCTCTCACATCTCAGGAAGTGATCATGACCAGATAGCGTTTACTCACGTGAACACGCTCCCCGAACCCCAGTTGCACGATGGTTGGCGGATCCTGCGGAGCGATGCCGGACGACTGTGGGCGACCCGCGAGCGCCCCTTCGATCTCGCAGCCGAGAGGGCAGGCGCCTTCCGTACCGTCGATGGCGACGACCTTGCGCAACTACACGCCGAAATCGCGCAGCAGGAACGTACCGCTCACGCGGCTCTGTCGGGCAGCGAAGGCACCGCCAGAAGTGACGCGTGACTTACGCAGGTCAGCGGGCCGCTCCTGACGTTCCTGGAGTCAAACTAGCGATCAGCGCAGCGACTGTCGGCGTTGATCCCATGCATCGAGGAGTTGGCGTACCCGCTCAGAGGACAGCCCATGGTGAGCTTGGCGACCGTAGGCGAGAGGGCCGCCGGTCTCAGTGAGCCAGAGGTGCGTGTCGCGGACAGTCGCCGCGATCGATCGGCATACCAGGCCAGCCGCCAATGCCGCCGCCGAGTCCACCTGCCATGTTCCCAGGGGAGTCCGCCACAGGGGGATCTCAGTCCACTGTCTTACGTCGTGCTCGACGAGGAAGGCGTCGTCCACCCAGGTCAGTTCGGCCGCCGAGCTCGTGACCGTCTTGCAGGCGTCGAGCATCTCCCCGAAGGTCGCCCGGCTCTTCGGGGCGGTGACGTTGAAGGTCCCTGTCGTGCCCTGCTCAAGGCAGCTCAGCGTGAAAGCGGTTAGATCACGGATGTCAACGGGCTGGATCGGCTTGGCCGGCTGGCCCGGAGCCAGGACTCTGCCACCTTGTGCGCCGCTGGTAGCGCGCACCGCTACGGACGCAGCTACACGACCTCGACACGCGTGCTGGTTACGGGTAGTTGACCCATGGGCTATAGGCGGTCGCGATTACATATCCGCCACTCCCGCTACTCTTATTCCAAAGTTCCACCTTGTTCCGCACGCTGCCGCTGCTCCCGAAAATGGAGGCGTAGCACGGAACGGGGCCATTGTGTCCGATCGCCGGTGTGTAGACGTTATCCACAACCTGGGAGCGGCCGTCGGCGTGCACGAGGACCTCGTGGTAAAACTCGCCATGGCCGCTGTACTGCGGAACGATGCTGTTGATGTAGAAGTCGGGCAGGAGCATCTTGTCCGACCCGCGGTAGCTGATGCACACGCTGATGTTCCAAACACCCAAAACGTTGGTGATGGTGCAGCCGCCGCCAGTCGCCGCCGACGCCGGATTAACGGCGATTCCCAGCCCCAGGATCGCGGTCACAAGGACCACCAGGGATTTGAGCACGCGTTGTCGCCACGCTGGTCTCGTCACTGAACCTCCTGTTGCTCTTTACGTCGAGTTCCCGTCGTACTCAGAGGGCCAGGAGCGTGAGGCCGCGGATCTCGTTGCGGCCTGATGAAGGTGTCTTTCACCTTCCTCCTGGAGCTCTCAACTGCACCGTTAGCGAGGTGGACCAGACGCCTCCACAACCATTGGCGTTTGCGGTTGTTGCGTAGCTGTTGCACCTTTTTCGCTCGATTCACGTGAAGTGAACACGATCAAGGAGTGATGGTCAAGAGGTCCGGATGTAAGTCAGTATGAAATGGCCGACCATAATTAATCCCGCTATGTCACGGACGATGACGGTGTGTTGACGTACGCGGCGGGTGTCACGAGCAGGTTGATGGCCGCCACCGGCTTGCGGCAGTGCGGGCAACTCTGCACCGGCGCAGTCCGCCAGGGGCAAGTACGTCAGCGGCACCGCCGGTCACCAGCTCGCCGATTTCCCGGCGACAACCGAGACCAGCGCAGCTTCGGCTACTGGCTGACCCTCATCCTCGCCGAGTGCCTGCGTACTAGGGCCTGTATCAAAGTCGGTCAGAGCCATTCGTTGATCGCGGCGACGAGGACCGTGGCTTCGTAGCGCACGGCGAGTTTGTCGTAGCGGGTGGCCACCGCGCGATGGCGTTTGAGCCGGTTGATACCGCACTCGACCGCGTGGCGCTGTGTGTAGACCTCGGGGTCGAAGGTGGGCGGCCGCCCGCCCTTGGATCCCTTGGCCCGGCGGTTGGCGTCCTGGTCAGCCTTGCTCGGGATAGTCGCTTTGATGCCGCGCCGCCGCAGGTAGGCGCGGTTGGCCGTGGAGGTGTAGGCCTTGTCGGCCAGGACGCGGTCCGGGCGCGTGCGGGGACGTCCCCCGCCCAGGCGGGCACCCGGATACCGCCGATGACCGCAGTGAACTGCGGGCTGTCCCCGCGCTGCCCGGCGGTCAGCACGATCGCCAATAGCGGCGGAACAGGGCGTACACCGCCGGCCAGGATCCGTAACAGGCGGGCACATCCCGCCAGGGCGCACCGGCCCGGACCCGCCAGCGGATCCCGTCGATCAACTGCCGTCTGCTGAACGACGACGGCCGCCCTGCGCGTTTCGGCGCAGGTAGCAGCGGTTCCAGCACCGCCCACTGCGCATCGGTCAAGTCGAACCGCCGCGTCACCGCTAAGGTGGCCAACGAGGTCTCCGGTATTCAGGTTGTTCTTGGTCGATCAACCCTCTTACCGGAGGCCTCGTTCGTTGTCGATCTCCCACGCGCACACAAGCTTCAGAGCGGCGGGGCCGCCACAGCGGACTTTGATACAGGCCCTAGTCGGCCCGGCGCCTCCGCCCTGGTCTTCTGCGACTGGCGCCAGCTGCCAGCTACCAGCGACGCCCTACAGGCCCCGGCTGGATATGGCGGGGAATCGTGCCCTGGCACAAGCCGATCAGCCGTCCCCAGCGCGACGGCTTCCGACGCGAGTGCGAGTACGTGCTGTGGGGCAGCCATGGCCAGCCGCGCCGGCACGCCGAGCCGCTCTACCTTCCCGGCCTGGTCCACGGCTCTAGCCGCGCGGCCGCGGCCGCGTACACATCACGCAGAAGCACAGGCGCAAGCGCTGATCGAGAGCAGTCCCGACCGTCCCCGCCTCGTAGCCGACTCCCTCTCCGGGCAGGAGAAGCGGTTTCGGAGGCAGCTGCGCAAGGTACGTGGACCGAACCGGCCTCGCTCCGGCGGTGATCTCTCGATCCAGGAAGCGTCGCAAGAGAGTCCTCGGCGAATCCAACCCCTGTGTAAGGCTCACATCACGGAACGTACAGGGTGGCTATGACATTGCCAGTGATGCCGTTCATGACCTCACGGGCGTTCAACCCCATCCGCACGCAGGGAAGATCGGCTGCCAGGACCTGTCGATGTGGATCGATGTCTGCTACCTGGTGCCGGACGCCCGTGATGGCGAATCGATGGCAAACGATCAAAAGGCCAGATCCCGAATCTTGGGAACTGGCCTCTGAGCTGGTACTTCGTGGTGGGGCTACCAGGACTTGAACCTGGGACCTCTTCCTTATCAGGGAAGCGCTCTAACCGACTGAGCTATAGCCCCGCACCGCGCAACGAACGTTACCGCATCCCGTTTCCGGTGGCGAATCCGTCGTTCCGAACGAGGAAAAGCTTACCGTGTCCGGGCCCGTGGTCGTGCCATCGAGGCGCATCCGTACGGCGGGCCGCTCGCGTGGGCGGCCTGCCGTACCGGTAGGGTCACTCGGCTTCGCTGAACGTGACCTCAACACCGCCCACGAGGTCCGCGGAGATGTTGTAGATCACGGCGCCGAGCGTGGACAGCGCGGTGATGAGCACGACGTTCAGCGCGCCCAGCAGGGCCGCGTACCCGAGGATGCGGACCGGCTCGAACCAGCTGCCGATGTCGATGGTGCCGGCCCCGGCGCCACCGGCGCCGCTGGTGAGCTGGTTGACGGTGTCGGTGATCGAGGAGAAGACGCCGAGTGCCGACAGCACGCCGTACAGCACGGCGACGGCCACGAACAGCACGACGAAGCACACCAGCGACACGACGAAGCTGAACTTCATCGCCGACCACGGCTCGATCCTGCGCAGGACCAGGTGGGCCTTGCGCGGCGGACGCACGCCGAGCTTCTTGTCCTTGTCCTTCTTGGAGGACTCGGGCCGGTCCCCGGCCGGGCCGAAGTTCAGGCCGCGTACGGAACCGCCGTCCACCGAGGGCCGGCCGTTGTCCACAGACGGACGGACGTTGTCCACAGGGGGTGTGGACGCACCGGCGCCGGTGGGCCGGGGGTACTGCGCGGTCGCCCCGCCGCCGTCGGACCTGCTGCCGTTGTCGGACGCGCCGTCCGTGGCCGTCTGCCGCTTCCATGGCTGGTCAGCGGCCGAGGTCCGGATGCGCATGGTGTCGTCGGCCTTCGCCTTGTCGGCGGCGGTCACGTCATCTCCTTCGGAAGCCACCTTGGCGACGCTACCGCCATCGTGCGCCCGCGCGGTAACCCCGTTCGGGGGCGACGCCGGGCGGGCGCCCGTGGGTCTCTGCTTGCTGCCGGGTGTCCGCGGCCCACCGGTGTCGCTCATGCCACACCCTCACCCGGTGCGCACTCGCGGATGACGACTCGCTCGCTCATGCCTCGTCTCCTGCCCCGTTCTCCTCGGTCTCCAACGACTCGGCGTTGCGAGCGAGGGCCACAACGCTGTCACCCTCGGCCAGGTTCATCAGGCGGACGCCCATGGTCTGGCGGCCCGACTGCTTGATCTCGCCGGCGCTGGTACGGATCACCCCGCCGGCAGAGGTGATCGCGAAGACCTCGTCCTCGGGACGCACCATGACGGCTCCGACCAGCTTGCCACGAGCGCTGACGATCTTCGCCGTCAGTACGCCCTTGCCGCCCCGGCCCTGGACCGGGTACTGGTCGGCGGGTGTCCGCTTCGCATACCCACCCTCGGTCGCGATCAACACGTCATCGCCGTCGCTCATGACGTTCATCGCGAGAAGTTCGTCACCGTCCACGAACCGCATGCCGATCACACCGCTGGTGGCGCGGCCCATCGGGCGCAGCGCCTCGTCCGACGCGGTGAACCTGATCGACTGCGCGTTCTTGGACACGAGCAGCAGGTCGTCACCCTCGGAGACGAGACGTGCGGCGATCACCTCGTCATCTTCGCGCAGATTGATCGCGATCAGGCCACCGGATCGCGGCGAATCGTATTCGGAAAGCCGCGTCTTCTTCACCAGACCGCTACGGGTCGCCAGCACCAGGTAGGGCGCGACGTTGTAGTCCCGCAGGTCGAGGATCTCCATCACGTGCTCGTCGGGCTGCATGGCGAGCAGGTTGGCCAGGTGCTGGCCGCGGGCGTCCCGGCCCGAGTCCGGCAGCTCGTACGCCTTGAAGCGGTAGACCCGGCCCTTGTTCGTGAAGGCCAGCAGCCAGTGGTGCGTCGTGGTGACGAAGAAGTGCTCGACGATGTCGTCCTGGCGGAGCTGCGCGCCCCTGACGCCCTTGCCGCCGCGCCGCTGCGCCCGGTAGAGGTCGGTGCTCGTCCGCTTGGCGTAGCCGCCGCGCGTGATCGTGACGACCACGTCCTCCTCGGCGATCAGGTCCTCGATGGACATGTCGCCCTCGTACGCGGTGATCTCGGTCTTGCGTTCGTCGCCGTACTTGGCGACGATCTCCCCGAGCTCGTCCGACACGAGCCGGCGCTGCCGGGGCTCGGAGGCCAGGATGTCCTGGTAGTCGGCGATCTGCGCCATCAGGCCGTCGTACTCGTCCTGGATCTGCTGCCGCTCCAGCGCGGCCAGCTTGCGCAGCTGCATGTCCAGGATGGCCTGCGCCTGGACCTGGTCGATGTCCAGCAGCGTCATCAGGCCGCCCTGCGCCTCGGCCGCGGACGGCGACCGCCTGATCAGGGCGATGACGTCGTCGAGCCGGTCGAGCGCCTTGAGCAGACCGCGCAGGATGTGGGCCGCTCCTCCGCCTTGCGCAGCAGGAACCGGGTCCGCCGGACCACGACCTCGATCTGGTGCGTGATGTAGTGCCGGACGAACTGGTCGAGCCGCAGCGTCCGCGGCACGCCGTCCACCAGCGCGATCATGTTCGCGCCGAAGGTGGTCTGGAGCTGGGTGTGCTTGTAGAGGTTGTTCAGCACGACCTTGGCGACCGCGTCGCGCTTGAGCACGATCACCAGCCGCTGGCCGGTCCGCGAGGACGTCTCGTCGCGGACGTCCGCGATCCCGGTGATCTTGCCGTCCCTGACCAGCTCGGCGATCGTGAGCGCCAGGTTGTCCGGGTTCACCTGGTACGGCAGGGCCGTGACGACCAGGCACTGCCGTCCCTTGGCGTCCTCCTCGACCTCGACGACGGCCCGCATGATGATCGACCCACGGCCGGTGCGGTAGGCGTCCTCGATGCCGCGACGGCCGACGATCAGCGCGCCGGTCGGGAAGTCGGGGCCCTTGACCCGCGCGAGCAGCCCGTTGAGCAGCTCCTCGTCGGTGGCCTCGGGGTTGTCGAGCGCCCACTTGACGGCCTCGCCGACCTCACGGAGGTTGTGCGGCGGGATGTTCGTCGCCATGCCCACCGCGATGCCGGCGGACCCGTTGACCAGCAGGTTCGGGAACCGCGACGGAAGGACGACCGGCTCCTGCGACCGCCCGTCGTAGTTGGGCTGGAAGTCGACGGTCTCCTTGTCGATGTCCCGGAGCATCTCCATGGCGATCGGCGCGAGGCGGCACTCGGTGTACCGCATCGCGGCGGCCGGGTCGTTGCCCGGCGAGCCGAAGTTGCCCTGGCCGTCGACGAGCGGGTAGCGCAGCGACCAGGGCTGCGCGAGCCGTACGACGGTGTCGTAGATCGACGTGTCGCCGTGGGGGTGGTAGGAGCCCATGACGTCGCCGACGACGCGGGAGCACTTGAAGTAGCCGCGGTCGGGCCGGTAGCCGCCGTCGAACATCGCGTACAGCACGCGGCGGTGCACGGGCTTGAGGCCGTCGCGGACGTCGGGCAGCGCTCGGGACACGATGACGGACATCGCGTAGTCCATGTAGCTGCGCTGCATCTCGGCCTGGATGTCGACCGGCTCGATGCGATCGGCGGGGGGCCCAGGCGGCGTGTTCACTTCCGTCACGAAAAGTCCTTCTGGTTGGCCGCGCTGCTCAGACGTCGAGGAACCGGACGTCGCGGGCGTTGGTGATGATGAAGTTCCTGCGGGCCTCGACGTCCTCACCCATCAGCACGCTGAACAGGTCGTCGGCCTGGGCGGCGTCGTCGAGGGTGACCTGGCGCAGCACCCGGGTGTCGGGGTTCATCGTGGTGTCCCACAGCTGGGAGGCGTTCATCTCGCCCAGACCCTTGAACCGCTGCACACCGTCGTGGAGGCGGGGGTCACGCCGGCCGCGGGCGACGCCGTCCTCGATGATCGCATCCCGCTCCCGGTCGGAGTACGCGTACGAGGCGTCCTCGCCCTTGCGGTCCCACTTGATCTTGTAGAGCGGCGGCTGGGACAGGTAGACGTGCCCGGCCTCGATCAGCGGGCGCATGAAGCGGAACAGCAGCGTCAGCAGCAGCGTGGTGATGTGCTGGCCGTCCACGTCGGCGTCCGCCATCAGGATCAGCTTGTGGTAGCGCAGCTTCGAGATGTCGAACTCGTCGTGGACGCCGGTGCCGAGAGCCGTGATGAGCGCCTGGACCTCGTTGTTCTTGAGGACCTTGTCGATCCGGGCCTTCTCGACGTTAAGGATCTTGCCGCGGAGCGGGAGGATCGCCTGGAACTTGGGGTCGCGCCCGCCCTTGGCCGAGCCGCCGGCCGAGTCGCCCTCGACGATGAACAGCTCGCACTTCTCCGGCTCCGACCACTGGCAGTCGGCCAGCTTGCCCGGCAGGCCGCTGCCGCTCTCCAGCAGCGACTTGCGCCGGGTGAGGTCGCGGGCCTGCCGCGCCGCGATGCGGGCGCGGGCCGCCTGGAGCGACTTGTTGATGATCTCCTTGGCCTCGCCCGGATTGCGCTCGAACCAGTCACGCAGGTGGTCGTTGCAGGCCTTCTGGACGAACGACTTCGCCTCGGTGTTGCCCAGCTTGGTCTTCGTCTGGCCCTCGAACTGCGGGTCGGCCAGCTTCACCGAGATGATCGCGGCCAGGCCCTCGCGGACGTCGTCGCCGCTGAGGTTGTCGTCCTTGCCCTCCTTGAGGAACTTCTGCTCGCGCGCGTACCGGTTGACGATGGTGGTCAGCGCCGCGCGGAAGCCCTCCTCGTGAGTGCCGCCCTCAGCCGTGTTGATCGTGTTGGCGAACGTGTAGACCGACTCGGCGTAGGAGGCGTTCCACTGCATGGCGATCTCGACCGAGATGCCGTCGCCGTGCTCCTCGAAGTCGATCACCGAGTTGTGGATCGGCTCCTTCTTGGAGTTCAGGTGCTTGACGAAGTCGGACAGGCCGCCCTCGTAGTGGTAGGTGACCACCTTGGCCGCGCCGTCGATGATGTGGTCGGGCCGCTCGTCGGTCAGCGTGATCTTCAGGCCCTTGTTGAGGAAGGCCATCTCCTGGAATCGGCGCGCGAGCGTCTCGAAGTTCCAGGCGGTCGTCTCGAAGATGGCCGGATCGGGCCAGAAGCTGATCGTCGTGCCGTGCTCGTCGGTCGGCTCGCCCTTCTCCAGCGGGGCCGTCGGCTTGGCCGTCACGTACTTCTGCCGCCACACGTGGCCGTCGGTGCGGACCTCGACCTCCAGGCGCGTCGACAGCGCGTTGACGACCGAGGCGCCCACGCCGTGCAGACCGCCCGAGACGGCGTACGACTTGCTGTCGAACTTGCCGCCAGCGTGCAGCACGGTGAAGACGACCTCGACGGCGGGCCTGCCCTCGGCGGCGACGATGCCCACGGGAATGCCGCGTCCGTGGTCCATCACGCGCACGCCGCCGTCGGCGAGCAGGGTGACCTCGATCAGGTCGTTGTAGCCGGCCAACGCCTCGTCGACCGCGTTGTCGACGATCTCGTAGACGAGGTGGTGCAGCCCGCGCTCACCGGTGGAACCGATGTACATACCGGGGCGCTTGCGGACCGCTTCCAGCCCCTCGAGAACGGTGATAGAGCTAGCGTCGTAGGACAAGTGCGAAATCCTCCTGCCGCGGACACGCGGCGGGCGGCACCGTGGATTGGCTGCCCCTGCCGTGCCCGTCACCGTCGTGAGTGCCCCGATGCGCACACCCAGGGAAACCGGCCCATGGGACCGGGGTGACGCAAACCGGACGTGTCCTTGAGTCCGTTTACATTCTACCGGTCCGACGGACATCAGGTGGCATTCACGGGGGCTGTGGTGCCCTGTCGCTTGACGATCATGTTTCTGAGCACCCCCCACACGGAATGGGGGTCGGAGCCTCAGACGCGATTTTGGGCCGGTTCGGGGTCTCCTCGGGTCGGTTCTGAGCTCGCCGCGAGCTCGTGCGAGCCCCCGGGAGACGGCGCCGACGCCGGCCCCGGAAGGCGCTCGCCCCCCGGTGCTCAGCCGTACGTGTCGCCCGGGCCGCGACTCCCGCGTACGCGCAGGCCGCCCTCCGGGCGGTGACCCGCACCGGGGCCGTGCACCTTCACACGTGTCACGGTGCCGTCGCCGAGCTCCTCGTTCAGCCGTCTGACCAGGGTGGACGCGAGGAGCCTGACCTGGGTCGCCCAGGCGGTCGAGTCGGCGGCGACCACCACCTCACCGTCCTCGAAGCTCTCCGGCCTGGTGTGCGCGGCCAGCTCGGGGCCGACGATCTCCGCCCAGCGGCCGAACACCCCGCCCACCGCGACCGGCTGCTCCCATCCGCGGGCGGCGAGCAGGTCGCGGATCGCCCGGCCGAACGGCAGCGGGTCACCGGAGTCGCGCCGCGAGGCACCCGAGCCGGAGCGGCGACGCGGCTCGGTGCGGGGGAGCTGCCCCCGCTTCAGCGCGTCGGCCTTCGCCTGGGCCAGCTTCTCCCGCGCCAGCGCGGCACCCCGCGCGACCGCGCCCTGCGGGGACTGTCCACCGCCTGTGGATATCTCATCGGACACGGGTCACATTCCCTTCCATCACGTCGAACCGGGCGCCGGCCAGCTCGGGCGGCACGTCGTCCGGCACCGCCGCCGTGATGAGCACCTGCTCGGCCGGGGCGACGATCTCGGTGAGCCGCCTGCGCCGCTGGCCGTCCAGCTCGGCGAAGACGTCGTCCAGGATCAGCACGGGGTCGCCGCCGTCGGCCCGCAGCAGGTCGTAGGCGGCCAGCCGCAGCGCGAGGGCGAACGACCACGACTCGCCGTGGCTCGCGTAGCCCCGGGCCGGCAGCTCGCCCAGCCGCAGCAGCAGGTCGTCGCGGTGCGGGCCGACGAGGGTCACGCCGCGTTCGAGCTCCGCCTGGCGCGCCTCCGTGAGGCCCGCCCGCAGGTGCTCGGCCAGTAGTTCCCGGTTTGTCCCCAGGGTGGGGATATCTGTGGATAACCCCGACAGTCGGTATTCGAGATCGGCGAGTCCCGACGACGGCGCGAGAGTGGCGTACGCCTTGGCCACGAGCGGACGCAGCGCGTCCACCAGGCGCAGCCGCGCCGCCAGCAGTTCCGCCCCGTGGCTCACCAGGTGGGAGTCCCAGACCTCGAGCGTGCTCAACACGTCTCCCGCGCCGGCGGCGGCGAAGGCCGCGTCGTCCTCCTGCCGCCGGCCGCCGCGCCGCCGTCCTGCCCGCGTCGCCGCGGCCGTACGCAGGAGCGCGTTGCGCTGCTTGAGCACGCGCTCGTAGTCGGCGCGCACGCCCGCGAACCTGGGGACACGGGCGACGAGCAGGTCGTCCATGAAACGGCGGCGCTCGGACGGGTCGCCCTTGACCAGGGCGAGGTCCTCCGGGGCGAACAGCACGGTCCGCAGCAGGCCGAGGGCGTCGCGCGGACGGGGGACGGGCGAGCGGTTCACCCTGGCGCGGTTGGCCCGGCCCGGGTTGATCTCGATCTCGATCAACGCGCGGCGGTCGTCCCTGACCACCGCCGCGCGCACGATCGCCCGCTGCGCGCCGTGCCGTACGAGCGGCGCGTCGGTGGCCACGCGGTGGCTCGAATGGGTCGCGACGTAGCCGAGCGCCTCGACCAGGTTGGTCTTGCCCTGCCCGTTCGGCCCGACGAACGCCGTCGCCCCGGGTTCCAGCACGAGTTCGACCTCAGGGTAGGACCGGAAGTCGGTGAGGGACAGGCTCGCCACGTGCACCCCGCCAGGCTAGTGCCGGTGCCCGCCCTTCGTGTCCCGGCCGCGGCGGCTGTGGAGAAACGGCGCGCTGTGGAGAAACGGGTGGGTGCGGGGTGGTTCGTCCACAGCCTGTGGAGGATCGACGCCGCCGGCCCGCGGTCAGGCAGCGTCACCCGGACGAGGCCCCGACATCCACACCCTTGTGGACGAATCCAAGGCCACGCGTGGACGCCGAGGTCCGGCCGCGCGTCAGCGCTCGGCCTCCACGGGCGGGGTGACGTCGGCTCCGGGGGAGTCGGCGCCCTTGCCGGTCTGGCCCTCGGCCGAGGCGACCGCGTGCCCGCCGAACTGGTTGCGCAGCGCCGCGACCATCTTCATCGACGGGGAGTCGGCCTGGCGCGAGGCGAAGCGGGCGTACAGCGCGGCCGTGATGGCCGGCAGGGGCACGGCGTGGTCCACGGCGGCCTGGACCGTCCACCGGCCCTCGCCGGAGTCCTCCGCGTAGCCCTTGAGCTCGGCGAGGTCGGGGTCCTCCTCCAGCGCCCGCACCAGCAGGTCGAGCAGCCAGGAGCGGATGACCGTGCCGTGCCGCCAGCTCTTGAACGTCTCGGGGACGTTGGTGACGACGTCGCTGGCCTCCAGCAGCTCCCAGCCCTCGGCGAAGGCCTGCATCATGCCGTACTCGATGCCGTTGTGGACCATCTTCGCGAAGTGGCCGGCGCCCACGCTGCCCGCGTGGACGAAGCCGTCCTCGCCCTCGGGCTTGAGCGTCTCGAAGATCGGCATCAGCCGGCGGATGTGCTCCTCGTCGCCGCCGGTCATCAGGGCGTAGCCGTACTCCAGTCCCCAGACGCCGCCGCTGACGCCCACGTCGACGAAGCCGATGCCGTGGGCGCCGAGTTCGGCCGCGTGCCGCTGGTCGTCCAGGTAGTGCGAGTTGCCGCCGTCGATGACGATGTCGCCCTCCGACAGCAGGTCGCGCAGCTGCTCGACCGTGCTCCGCGTCGGCGCCCCGGCGGGGACCATGACCCAGACCGCACGCGGCGCCTGAAGCCTCTCGACGAGGTCCTTCAGGCTGCCGACGTCGCTGATGGAGGGATCGCGGTCGTAGCCGACGACCTCGTGGCCGCCGCGCCGAAGCCGCTCGGCCATGTTCCCGCCCATCTTGCCGAGCCCGATCATGCCGATCTGCATCTGAGCCACCCCTCAACCTCTGCGTCGTCCACCGAGGCACGCGTACCCATGCATCAGGGGTCCATGCCCGCAGGAGATCGTACGCCCGGGGTGTCGGAGGCGCGTCAGCTGGACAAGCGGATGGGCATGATGAGGTAGCGGTAGTCCTCGCTCCCCCCGTCGTCCACAGGCTTGCCCCCGGTGAGGATGGCGGGCTTGGTGGGAGTGGTGAACTGGAGCCGCGCGACGTCGGAGTCGATCGCCCCCAGGCCCTCCAGCAGGAACTGGTGGTTGAAGGCGATGTTGATCTCGTCGCCGTCGAACTCGACCGGCAGCGCCTCCACGGCCTGCGCCTCGTCGCCGCTGCCTGCCTCCAGGACGACCTCTCCGCCGCGGAAGGCCAGCCGTACGGGGGTGTTGCGCTCGGCGACCAGCGCGACGCGCTTGACGGCCTCGACGAACGAGGCTGTGGACAGGTCCGCGCGCGCGGAGAACTCGGTGGGCAGCAGCGAGCGGTACTTGGGGAACTCGGGGTCGAGCAGCCGGGTCGTCGTCCGCCGTCCGGAACTGGAGAACCCGATCATGCCCTCGCCGGTGCCGCCGGCCGAGCTCAGCGCGATCTCCACCTCCGCGCCGGTGCCGCCCAGGGCCTTGGCCGTGTCCGCAAGCGTACGGCCGGGGATCATTGCCACGGCCTGGAAGTCGGGCTGCTCGGGCTGCCACTTCAGCTCGCGTACGGCGAGGCGGTAGCGGTCGGTGGCGGCGAGGGTCACGGTGTCGCCCTCGATCTCCATCCGTACGCCGGTGAGCATCGGGAGGGTGTCGTCCTTGCCCGCGGCGACGGCCACCTGGCCGACGGCGGAGGCGAACACGTCGCTGCCGACCCGTCCGGCGGCGGGGGGCATGGCCGGCAGGGAGGGGTAGTCCTCCACAGGCATGGTGAGAAGTGTGAACCGGGCGCTGCCACAGGTGACGACGGCCTTGGCTCCGTCCACAACCAGCTCGACCGGCTGTGCGGGGAGGGCGCGGGTGATCTCGGCGAGGAGCTTGCCGGAGACGAGCACCACACCTGGCTCTCCGGTCTGCACGTCGAGGGTCACCTCGGCGGAGACCTCGTAGTCGAAGCCGGAGAGCTTCAGCCGCTGGTCGTCGGTCACCTCCAGCCGCATGCCGGCGAGCACCGGCACCGAGGGACGGGCCGGAAGCTCCGTGCCGTCCACGCCACGGCCTCGGCGAGCACGTCGCGATCGATCCGGAACATCACGTGGATCAGCCTCCTGGGTGTCGCTGCTTCGTCAAGTCTTCACTCTCCCGCACCTGTGTGCCTCCAGAACCCCTTCTATGGTTCTTGAGTTCTTAGGGAGAGAGATACAAGTCGTCTCATTAGGCAGTGTGGATATGTGGATGTCGAGCATTTTCGCAGCTCAGCGGAGCTGATTCATCCACTGCCGGTGTGGGGGAAACGTGGACGGACCCCCTGTGGACTGTGGGCGGTCCCGCTGTCCCCACACCCGTTCCCCAGGCGAAGGGCCCTCTGTCCACGAGTAATCCACGATGTTTCCACCGGTTGTCCACGGGGTAAATGGGACAGCTGAGCTGTGTGTGACGAGTACGCACAGGGCGTCCCCAGCTCGTCCACGGGTATTCCCCAAGCCATCCCCAGCTTCTCCCCAAAGTTTTCCCCAAGTAGGGACGGCGCGTTGGCGGGCCGGAGAGGGTGGGGGTAACGCACGGAGCCGCCGCCGAGGGCGGCATTTTTGATCCACAGAGTTATCCACAGCTGTGTACTAAGCGTTGCGTGCGCGCTGCTTGATCCGTGTCGTCAGCTCGTTGACCTGGTTGTACATCGAGCGCCGCTCGGCCATGAGCGACCGGATCTTACGCTCCGCGTGCATCACCGTGGTGTGGTCGCGCCCGCCGAACTGCTGGCCGATCTTCGGCAGGGACAGGTCGGTCAGCTCGCGGGCCAGGTACATGGCGATCTGGCGGGCGGTGACCAGGGCGCGCGAGCGTGAGCTTCCACACAGGTCGTCGAGCGAGACGCCGAAGTACTCGGCGGTTGTGGACATGATGAGGGAGATGGTGATCTCCGGGCTCGCGTCCTCGCTGATGAGGTCCTTGAGGACGATCTCGGCGAGCTGGATGTCCACAGACTGCCGGTTGAGGCTGGCGAACGCGGTGACCCGGATCAGCGCGCCCTCGAGCTCGCGGATGTTGGTCGCGATGCGGCTGGCGATGTACTCCAGCACGTCGGGCGGCGCGGCCAGGCCCTCCTGGATCGCCTTCTTGCGCAGGATCGCGATGCGGGTCTCCAGCTCGGGCGGCTGGACGTCGGTGATCAGCCCCCACTCGAACCGGTTGCGCAGCCGGTCCTCCAGCGTCACGAGCTGCTTGGGCGCCCGGTCGCTGGAGATGACGATCTGCTTGCTGGCGTTGTGGAGGGTGTTGAAGGTGTGGAAGAACTCCTCCTGCGTCTGCTCCTTGCCCTCGAGGAACTGGATGTCGTCCACGAGGAGGATGTCCACAGCCCGGAAGCGGGAACGGAACCCGTCGGCCTTGTGGTCGCGGATGGAGTTGATGAAGTCGTTGGTGAACTCCTCGGAGCTCACGTACCGCACCCGGGCGCCGTCGTACAGGCTCTGCGCGTAGTGGCCGATCGCGTGCAGCAGGTGGGTCTTCCCCAGCCCCGAGTCGCCGTAGATGAACAGCGGGTTGTACGCCTTGGCGGGGGCCTCGGCGACCGCGACGGCGGCGGCGTGCGCGAAGCGGTTGCTCGCGCCGATGACGAACGTCTCGAACGTGTACTTGGCGTTCAGCCGGGCCGGCTCGCCCGAGGTGCGGCCGCCGCGGGCGTCCCAGCGGTTCTGCCCCGCGCCGGGCACGGGACCCGGCACAGGTGGTCCGGGCACAGGACCGGGCAACGGGCCAGGGACCGGCTCGGGCTTGGGCGCGGCGGGCGGCTCGGGGGAGTAGCCGCCGGGCCGCTGCGGGTGGTCCGGCGGGGACATGTGCTGCGGAGGCTGTGGATACTGCTGGCCCTGTGGATAGTGCGGCGCGTGCGGCTCGGCGTCGCGCCGGATCGGGCCGTCCTCGCCTAAGGGGAAGCGCGGAGCCTGGGGACGGGCCTGTGGATAATCTGTGGACGGCACCTGTGGACGATGGTCGGCCGGCGGTGCCGCGGCGGGGTCGGAGGCGGCGGGCAGGCCGGCGCCGGGATCCACCATCACGGCGATCCGCACGGGCCGGCCGAGCTCCTGCGACAAGGCGTGCACGATCAGCGGGCGCAGCCGTACCTCGATGACCTCCTTGGCGAAGTCGTTGGGGGCCGCCAGGAGAATCGTGTCGTTGATCAGGCCGGAGGGCTGCGTCATCTGGAGGAACGCGCGCTGCTGCCCCGAGACGCCCTCGTCGAGCAGGGTCCTGAGCGCCCGAGCCCATACAGCGTTGAGATCGACGCCTTCCATGGCTCGGCCCCTCCTCTCGTTACGCGGCCCCGCTCGCCCGCCGCGATCCGTGTCGTTTTCTCAGTCCCGTACGCCTCGCCGCACCGGCCCTCGTCCGGCTGCCATCCACATATGATCCACATGATGTGCACAGCCCGTGCATCCTCCCCGGGCACATTCACGCTGATGGGGGGAAGGGCCGGACGGCCGACGGTAGCGGTGTGCGCAACCTGCGTTCAAGGCGTTGTCCACAGCCTAACGGGCCATGGTCGCTCGCCGTACTCGCTTGCCGTCACGGGTGCCGGTTTGACCTGACGTACCGTGGGCCCGTAACGTGTCCCGGTCGGCTAATCACGCGACGGCTTTTTCGCATGCCCGCGCATCTGACGAGCCGTGACCTTGGAATGTACCGCGCCCGCGGAACGCCGCGGACGTACCTGAAGCCTGGAGCCCACCCGTGAGCAAGCGTACTTACCAGCCGAACAACCGTCGCCGCGCGAAGACCCACGGCTTCCGGCTGCGCATGCGCACCCGGGCCGGCCGCGCCATCCTGGCCGCGCGCCGCCGCAAGGGCCGCGCCGAGCTGACGGTCTGACGATCAGACGCCGCCCGCCCGTGCCGAGCGGAGCGGGCGGCCGTACGTCGAGGAAGGCCCGGTGCTGCCGTCCGCGTCCCGCATGCGGCGGGGTGACGAGTTCGCCGACGCGATTCGCCGTGGGCGGCGCGCCGGGCGCCCCACCCTGGTCGCACACCTGAACCTGCGTGACGCCGACGAGCCACCGCTGGTCGGCTTCGTCGTGAGCAAGGCGGTCGGTGGCGCCGTGGTGCGGAACCAGGTCAGGCGCAGGTTGAGACACCTCGTGCGGAGCCGTCTGCCGCTGCTGCCGAGAGGTAGCCTTCTGGTGGTACGCGCCAATCCACCGGCCGCGTCCGCGCGCAGCGAGCACCTGGCCGCCGAACTCGACGTCGCGCTGAGTCGTTTACTCCGGCGGCGCGGGTCCGATTCCCGGACCCCGACGGATGGACGGTCATGACAGCGCAGCAACCGACCCCGGCCGTGGTGCCCGGGGAGGCCGATCGGCCCGCGACCGGGCCGGTCGCACGTGTGCTGCTCGCGATCATCCGGTTCTACCGCGCCTTCATCAGCCCGATGCTGGGGCCGAGGTGCCGGTTCGAGCCGTCCTGCAGCGCCTATGGTCTGGAAGCCGTCGCCGTTCATGGAGCGGCGCGCGGGGTATGGCTGACCGTCAGGCGTATCGGACGGTGTCACCCGTTCCATCCTGGAGGTTTCGACCCGGTGCCCCCACGCCGAGTCCGGTCTCACGACGAAACGCAAGGGAGCTAGCTCGGTGGAGCTGCCATTCCTGAACTGGCTGTATACGGCGGTGGCCTGGGTGATCACCCAGATCCACGCCGGCTACAGCACTTTCATCCCCTCGAGCAGCGGTCTCAACTGGGCGCTGACCATCATCACGCTGACCGTGCTGATGCGTCTGCTGATCTTCCCGCTCTTCATGAAGCAGATGCGCTCGTCGCGCAAGATGCAGGAGCTGGCGCCCAAGGTCCAGGAGCTGCGCAAGAAGTACAAGAACGACAAGCAGCGCATGAACCAGGAGGTCATGCGGCTGTACCAGGAGGCCGGCGCCAACCCGCTCGGGGGCTGCCTCCCGATCGTCGCGCAGTTCCCGATCTTCATCTCGATGTTCACCGTGCTGCGGGCCATCGCCGAGGACCGGGCCGTTTTCGGTATGACCAAGGAGCTGGTGAACAGCGCGCGTGCCGCGCACGTCATCGGCGCACCGCTGGCGGCGAAGTTCTTCGACAGCGCCGAGGTCATCAGGAGTCTCGGCGCCCAGCCGGTGATGACGAAGATCGTTCTCGCCTGCTTCGTGGCCGTCAGCTCGTGCACCACGTTCCTCACCGTCCGGCAGAGCGTGAAGCGCTCGATGGCGCAGATGCCGGACAACCCCATGGCGCAGCAGCAGAAGATCCTCATGTACATCTCGCCGCTGTTCGCCGTCTTCAGCCTGAACTTCCAGCTCGGTCTGATCCTGTACTGGGTGACCACCAACCTGTGGACGCTCGGCCAGCAGCACTGGTTCTACAGCCGTCATCCCATGCCGGTCGTGGACGAGAAGGGCAACGTCACCACTCCCGAGCCGACGAACGGCATCTTCACCAAGCTGGTGGGAAAGCCCAAGGCGCCGGCGCAGCCTGAGCCGGAACCGGCCCCCAAGATCGTCCGTCAGCAGCCGACGCGCCAGCCTCGAAGCAAGCGCACCGGCAGCAAGAAGTCGTAGGAGAAGGAGAGTCCGGACGTGACCGAAGCTGAGGAGACCCTCAAGCCTGCTCCCGACATCGAAGCCCTGGAACAGGAGGGCGAGATCGCGGCGGACTACCTGGAGGGCCTGCTCGACATCGCCGACCTGGACGGCGACATCGACATGGACGTCGAGGGAGACCGCGCGGTGGTCTCGATCGTGGGCATCAAGGGCGACGAGCTCGTGGGTCCCGGCGGGGAGGTGCTGGAGGCGCTGCAGGAGCTGACGCGCCTGGCCGTGCACCGCCAGACGGGGGAACGTTCGCGGCTCATGCTCGACGTGGGCGGTTATCGGGAGCGGCGCCGCGCCGAGCTCACCAAGGTGGGCGCCGCGGCGGCCGACGACGTCAAGCGCACCGGTGAGCCGAAGGCGCTCAAGCCGATGACGCCGTTCGAGCGCAAGATCGTTCACGACGCGGTGGCCGCGGCAGGCCTGCGCAGCGAGTCCGAGGGCGAGGAGCCCCGCCGCTTCGTGGTGGTCCTGCCCGCCTGACCGCTTTTCACAGTTCCGACGCGGGGAAGCCGCCGGTCCCGACCTCCGGGACCGGCGGCTTTTCCGTCCTGTACGTCCCTTCCTCGCCCTGCCCCTCAGGCCGGGTCCGCACGGCCGGCCGTCGCCGAGGGGGAAGGACGGTTACCCTTGGCCGAGAGCGTTCCTGGATGAGTGAGTGATGACGGAGAGCAACGAGCTGCCCGAGGCGCCCCCGGTGGCGCGGGAAATCTTCACCGGTGAGGCGTTGGAGCGGGCCCGGGTGTTCGCCGAGTTGCTCGCCGGGCCGGGTGTGGTGCGGGGACTGCTGGGGCCGCGCGAGGTGCCCCGCATCTGGGACCGGCACCTGCTGAACTGCGCGGTCGTGGAGGAGGCGGTCCCGCCGGACGCGACTTTGGTCGACATCGGTTCGGGCGCGGGCCTGCCCGGCCTCGTGCTCGCGATCGTCCGCCCTGATGTGACGGTGACGCTGCTGGAGCCGCTGCTGCGCCGCACCGTGTTTCTGTCCGAGTGCGTCGAGGCGCTCAAGCTCGACAACGTGGAGGTGCTGCGCGGGCGGGCCGAGGAGCTCGCCCACAAGCGCGTCTTCGACGTGGCGACGGCGCGGGCGGTCGCGCCGCTCGACCGTCTGCTGTCGTGGTCGATGCCGCTGCTGCACGAGGGCGGGGAGTTGCTCGCGATGAAGGGGGAGCGGGCACAGGAGGAACTGGACGCCGCCCGCCCCCAGTTGGAGTCGTTCGGCGTGAGGCACGTCGAACTGGTCACAGTGGGGCGCGGTAGGGTCGAGCCGCCCGCGACCCTCGTTCGCGTCGTCGCCGGACGGTCTCCGCGAACGGACGCGCGGAGGCGACGAAAGAGGTGAGCCGGTGGCGGACGCCGGATCAGGCGGTGTGACAGCGGGCCTGGGTTGGCCGGAGACTCGGCTCCCCCTACGCTGGGAGATCGCGACAGCAGGCCGGTCCTCCGGGGTGGGCTGGCCTCGTCCCCCTGTCTCGCCGGTCGAAAGGACGACGACCGTGTCCCAGACCCCCCTTAACTCTGGCGATTCGCCGCTGGTACGAGAGGCACTGAGTTCTGTGGTTTCACGTGAAACAGCCGCCGCGCCCCCGCAGGCGGCTGCGCCTTCCGTCGGTTACTCGACGCGCGACGAGGGGGCCTGGCCCCGGCCTTCCCGGTGTCGCGTGATGACGGTGGCCAACCAGAAGGGCGGCGTGGGGAAGACCACCACGGCCGTCAACCTCGCGGCGGCGCTGTCCATGCACGATCAGCGCGTTCTCGTGGTCGATCTCGACCCGCAGGGCAACGCGTCCACAGCGCTGGCGACGGAACACCGGTCGGGGATGCCGTCGGTGTACCAGGTCCTCGTCGACGACATGCCGCTGTCGCAGATCGTGAAGCCGGTCCCCGACATGCCGAACCTGTACTGCGCTCCCGCGACCCTCGACCTCGCAGGCGCGGAGATCGAGCTGGTTCCGATGGTGGGCCGGGAGACCCGCCTGCGGCGGGCGCTCGCCTCGTTCGACGCGATGGAGTTCGACTACATCCTCATCGACTGCCCGCCGTCGCTGGGCCTGCTGACCGTGAACGCCATGGCGGCGGCCCAGGAGGTGCTGATTCCCATCCAGTGCGAGTACTACGCCCTGGAGGGGCTCACCCAGCTTCTGCAGAACGTGGAACTGGTGCGGGCGCACCTCAACCAGACGCTGTCGGTCTCGACCATCCTGCTCACGATGTACGACGGCCGGACCCGCCTCGCCTCTCAGGTGGCCGAGGAGGTGCGCTCCCACTTCGGCGACACCGTGCTCGACGCCGTCATCCCCAGGAGCGTCCGCGTTTCCGAGGCGCCCAGCTACGGCCAGTCGGTCATGACGTACGACCCGGGATGAGCGGCGCACTGGCGTACATGGGCGCCGCTCGCGAGATCGCCTACCGGGCGGCGGCCCTCACCGGCGCCTGACCGGGTAACGGCGGCACCCCGGACGGTGCCGCGCGGGAGACAGCGGGTGTGCGGCGAGACGTCGCAGGTACCCGGTCACAGGCTTCGGCCCTCGGGACGCGTGGTGCTAGAGGCGTCATGACGTCGAGGCGTGATGCGCGTGGGCCGTGGCAGCTTGAGTGTCAGGGCTCCGCAGGTGCCGGCTTGTGGATGCCACGGCTTTGGGGCGTCACGGCATTCGGACGTCACTGCGCCGGGCAGAAGCTCCGGTCCTCGCGAAGCCCGCTCCGCTGGGCCTTCGCTGCGGTCCTCGCTCCCGCCCGCCCCGCTCCTTACGCCCGGCCCCGTGCCGGGGTCTGAGGGTGGGGCGTGCACGGCTGAAAGCGCGGAGACTCATGGCGGGGCTTCGCAGCGGTACTCTCTCCTGGTGTGCGTGCCGGTGCCCAGTGACCCCGAGTCGCTGGGCACCGCCTTCTGTGCGGGTGCGGGTATGAGGGAGCAGCGGTGAGCCAGCAGCGTCGGGGACTGGGCAAGGGTCTTGGGGCTCTGATCCCCACAGGACCGATCGTCGATCCGGCGTCCGTGGCGAGCGCTCCTCCGCCCGCCGGTCCGCTGTCGGCCGCGCCGGGGACGGACGTGGCCGGCCTGCGTCCGGTCGAGGGCGCCTACTTCCAGGAGATCGAGGTCGACTCCATCTCCCCGAACCCACGGCAGCCGCGGGAGGTGTTCGACGAGGACCGGCTCGACGAGCTCGCAGCCTCCATCAAGGAGGTCGGCCTGCTGCAGCCGGTCGTCGTCCGCGCAGTGGAGGACGGCCGCTTCGAGCTCATCATGGGGGAGCGGAGGTGGCGCGCCTCGCAGATCGCCGGGCTTGAGCGCATCCCCGCGATCGTCCGGAGCACCCAGGACGACGAGATGCTCCGCGAGGCGCTGATCGAAAACCTTCAGCGGGAGCAGCTGAACGCGCTGGAGGAGGCGGCGGCCTACCAGCAGCTTCTGGACGACTTCGGCGCCACCCACGAGGTGCTCGCCAGGAAGGTCGGACGGTCGCGCTCGCACATCAGCAATACCCTGCGATTGCTTAACCTTCCTCCCGAGGTGCAGCGCCGGCTGGCGGCCGGGGTCATCAGCGCCGGGCACGCGCGGGCGCTGCTGACGCTGAACGACCCCGCCGCCCAGGAGCGGCTGGCTACCCGGATCGTGGCCGAGGGGCTGTCGGTCCGGACGTCGAGGAGATCGTGGCGCTGGGCGAGGCGACGGCGGGGCCGGCTCCACGCAAGCCCCGGGCGAAGAAGCCGACCGCCCCGGCGCTTCGCGACCTGGCCGATCGACTCTCCGACCACTTCGAGACGAAGGTGAAGGTCGATCTCGGCAGCCGGAAGGGGCGCATCGTGGTGGAGTTCTCCACGATCGACGACCTGGAGCGCATCATCGACACGATGGCCCCCGACGCGGCCCACGCGATGCGCACCAGGGGCATCACGACGGAGTAACCGCAGAACCTGCAGTAGCACAGGCGGCTAGCCACCGGTTTCACGTGAAACATCGCGCCAGGGCCTACTGGCGAGGGCCACCGCGCCGATGTGACGACCCGCTGCGCCCGAGTCCGCCATCTGTCTGCCCGACGGCATCTGCGTGAGCGCCAATGCCACGCTCGTCTCGGCAGGCGGCGATCGGGAGGGGACCTTCTGGGGCGGTCGTACCGTGGTGGCTGGAGCGTGTCACGCTCGCCCGGCGTCCCTGCTGTGCTGTGGCCAACGATCGCCGTGGAGGAGGGAGCGGAGCGGAAGGGAGCGAGGACCGCAGCGAAGGCCCAGACCGGGCCCCGCGGAAATTCCGAGCTTGCGAGGAATTTTCGTGGGTGGAGCGGAGCGGGCTTCGCGAGGACCGGAGGTTCCTTCCGGCGCAGTGACCGGACCCGGCCAAAGTCCTGGACACTCTACTGACAACGCTCGCTGTGCCGCCCCAGGGGGAGCGCGCGGTCGCCGAACGCTGACGTCTGAGCGTCCTCGCCGCTCGGGTGCTTGCTGGTCGGAGCAACCCCTCCAGGCGAGCCTGGAGGGGAGTGTTTCACGTGAAACCGAGGGCGGGGTCAGCCTCGGGTGGCGGCGAGCTCCAGGAGTCCCTTGCACAGCGTGCCGAGGTCCCGGCCCGCTGCCTCCGCCGCCATCGGCAGCAGAGAGGTCTCCGTCATGCCGGGCGCCACGTTCACCTCGAGGAAGTACGGCTTGCCGTCGGCGTCGACGATGAGGTCGGTGCGGGAGATGTCGCGCAGGCCGAGCGCGGTGTGGGCGGCGACCGCCATACCCGCACACGCCTCGGTGGCCTCGGGGGAGAGCCGGGCCGGCGCGAAGAACTCCGTCTGCCCGGCCGTGTACCGGGCCGCGTAGTCGTACACGCCTCGGTCGGGCACGATCTCCACCGGTGGCAGGGCGACCGGTCCGTCGCCGAGGTCCACCACGGAGACCGCGACCTCCACGCCCTGGACGTACCGCTCGATGAGCGCGGTGTCGCCGTAGGCGAAGCACCCGACCATCGCGGCGGGCAACTCCTCCGCCGTGCGCACGATGGAGGCGCCCAGCGCGGAACCGCCGCGCGAGGGCTTGACGAAGAGCGGCAGGCCGAGCCGGTCGATGATGCGGGCGAGCACGGCCGTGGCGCCGAGATCGTGGAACGTCTCCTTGGGCAGCGCCACAGAGTCGGGCGTGTTCAGCCCCCAGGAGCGGACGACCGCCTTCGCCGTGGGCTTGTCGAAGGCGACCCGGCAGGCGTCCGGCGTCGCCCCGACGTAGGGCACGTCGAGGAGTTCGAGTACCGAGCGGATGGCGCCGTCCTCTCCGGCGCGCCGTGCAGGGTGACGAAGACCGCGTCCGGCGGGTCCGCCAGCACGGCGGGCACGAGGGTGGCGTCGGCGTCGCGTGTCTCCACGTCCACACCGGCCGCGCGCAGGACCTCCGCGACGCGCGTCCGGACCGGATGGAGACCTCACGCTCGTAGGAGAGCCCTCCCGCGAGGATGAGCACGTGGCCCAGATCGCTCATGGCGCCTCACCGCCGATGCGCTCCGCCGCGGCGCCGGTTCCGGGCCGGCGGTGATCTGTCTCGCCTGGTCCGGGTCGCGTCCCCCTCCACGGACGCGCGGGGGGCGATCCTTGGGTCATCGTTCGCTCGCTCACGAAGAGGGCCTTTCTCGCCTCGAGAAGTCAGTACGGCCAGCCTGAACAGGCTAGTGCCCCGCCCGCGCCGCCGCGTCGCCGCGTCACGTCTCAGACAAGGTCGTACTTGCGCCGGAGCCGCCCATGAGCGGTGTCATGGGCGGCTCCTCCGTCACGTGGGGGGCAGCGGCCGTACGTGTCTAGGCGAGATCCGGGCCGGGGGTGTCGACGCCGGCGCGCCCCGGAGTGGAGCCCGTGCCGAACGTGTCCCGCAGCCTGAGCTCCTGCTCGATCACACCGGCCAGGCGGCGCACGCCCTCCTTGATGCGGTCGGGCTCGGGGTAGCAGAACGACAGCCGCATGTTCCGCGAGCCGCCGCCGTCGGAGTAGAAGCCGGTGCCCGGCACGAACGCGACCCGCTCGGCGACCGCACGGGGGAGGATCGCCTTGGAGTTGAGCCCTTCGGGGAGCGTCACCCAGACGAAGAACCCGCCGGCGGGGCGGGTCCACGTGCAACCGGGCGGCATGAGCACGTCGAGCGCGCCCAGGAGCGCGTCACGCCGCTCGCGGTACAGCTCACGGAACGACTTGATCTGCTCGCGCCACGGCTGGGTGGCCAGATACTGGCCGACGGCGAGCTGGGTGAAGGACGAGTGCGACAGCACCGCCGACTCCATCGCCAGGACCAGCTTGTCGCGTACGGCGTGCGGGGCGAGGGCCCAGCCGACGCGGAAGCCGGGGGCGAGGGTCTTGGAGAACGAGCCGAGGTAGACGACGCCCTCGGGGTCGTCGGCCCGCAGCGCCCGCATCGGCTCCCCGTCGAAGCCGAGCAGTCCGTAGGGGTTGTCCTCCACCACGAGGACGCCGGCGCGGCGGCAGATCTCCAGCACCTGGCGGCGGCGCACCTCGTTCAGCGTCACGCCTGCCGGGTTCTGGAAGTTGGGGATCGTGTAGAGGAACTTGATCCGGTTGCCGGCCGCCTGGAGCGCGTAGATGGTCTGCGCGAGGGCCTCGGGGATGAGGCCCTGGTCGTCCATGGCGATGTGCACGACCTTGGCCTGGTAGGCGCTGAACGTTCCGAGCGCCCCGACGTACGAGGGACCCTCGGCGAGCACGACGTCGCCGGGGTCGATGAAGATCCGGGTGATCAGGTCGAGCGCCTGCTGCGAGCCCACCGTGACGACCACGTCGTCGGCGTTCGCCTCGATGCCCTCCATGCGCATGACCTCGCAGATCTGCTCGCGCAGGGCGGGGTCGCCCTGCCCGGAGCCGTACTGCAGGGCCACCGAGCCGCGCGAGGTGACCAGGTCGGCGACGAGCTCGCTGACGAGGTCGAGGGGGAGCGCGTTGACGTACGGCATGCCGCCGGCGAGCGAGACCACCTCGGGCCTCGATGCGACGGCGAAGAGAGCTCGGATCTCGGAGGCGACCATCCCGGCGGCGCGGGCGGCGTACCTGTCGACGTAGGCGTCAATGCGCGACCCATGGGTCACGTTCGTCCGACCGTGATCAAGCTCTTGTGCCACGGTCCACCTCCGATCACGTAGCCGAGAAATCCAGGGTACGGTAACGCGCCACTCCGATCACAACAGGGTATTGACCATCAAGGGCCCCTTTTCTTGCATTCCCGCACCACTGGTTTCGGCCCGGCCAACCCCTTTAATGGTCGTCCGCGACCGTTGTGGCGCACCCGCTCCCGCCCTTCCGCTGAGTTACGATGCGAGCTGGAGACGCCGTATTCGCGCGCTTTTCTGGCAGGACTCCTGACGGGGATTGGGGCATCACGTGTCGCGTCGGCTGGTCAATGTCACCCTCGACAATCTCGATGACCTGCCGCGCCGGTGCCGGCGGTGCGTGTTCTGGGAGCTCGACCCCGTGAACGGCGAGCGCGCCGTGGAGGCGGGCGACCCGGCCCTGGAGAAGGAGGCGTGGATCTCGGCGACCCTTCTCGAATGGGGGAGCTGCGGGAAGATCGCCTACGTCGACGGCGTGGCGGCCGGGTTCGTGCTCTACGCCCCGCCGCTGTACGTCCCGCGCTCGGTGGCGTTCCCCACGTCCCCGGTCAGCTCGGACGCCGTGCTGCTGATGACCGCGCACATCGTGCCGGAGTTCACCGGCGGCGGGCTGGGCCGGATGCTCGTGCAGGGCGTCGCCAAGGACCTGACCCGCCGCGGCGTACGGGCGATCGAGGCGTTCGGCGACCTGAAGTGGGAGCAGCCGGGCGGCTGCGTGCTGCCCGCGGACTACCTGCTGTCGGTCGGGTTCAAGACCGTGCGCCCGCATCTGCGCTTCCCCCGGCTCCGGCTGGAGCTCAAGACGGCCGTGTCGTGGCGTGAGGACGTCGAGGTGGCGCTGGAGCGCCTGCTGGGGTCCATGTCCCCGGAGCGGGCCCTGCGGCCCGTCTGAGGGGCTTCCAGGAGTCCCAGGAGCACCGGAGAACGCGGAAGCCCCCCGCGCCGCACGCACGGGGGGCTCTTCGGGTGGTGCCGGCGGGAACGGCGTCAGATGACGCCGTCGAGCTCGCGCAGCAGCATGGCCTTCGGCTTGGCGCCGATGATCTGCTTGACGACCTCGCCACCCTTGTAGACGTTCATCGTCGGAATCTGGAGCACACCGTAGTCCCGCGGCGTGACCGGGTTCTCGTCGATGTTCAGCTTGACGATGGTCAGCTTGTCGGCGTTCTCGGCGGCGATCTCCTCGAGGATCGGCCCGACCTGACGGCACGGGCCGCACCACTCGGCCCAGAAGTCGACCAGAACCGGCTTGTCGCTCTTGAGGACCTCGGCCTCGAAGCTCGCGTCCGTCACGCTCTTGATCGCGCCCACGGTATCTCTCCCCTTGCGTGAGTGGTGTGGCGGTGCAGACAACCGCGGGGACGGTCCCCGCATTCCCGATGTCGGGACTCAGGCGTTCAGCGTCAGCCAGCGCTCGGCGTCCAGCGCCGCCGCACATCCGGTCCCGGCCGCCGTGATCGCCTGACGATAGATGTGGTCGACGACGTCCCCGGCCGCGAACACCCCGTCGATGTTCGTCCGCGTCGACGGCGAATCGACCTCGATGTACCCCTGCTCGTCCAGATCGACCTGACCCTTGAGCAGCTCGGTGCGCGGCTCGTGTCCGATCGCGACGAACACGCCGCCCACCGGCAGGTCGGACTCCTCGCCGGTCTTGACGTTGCGTACCCGCACCCCCGAGACCCGCTCCTCGCCGAGCACGTCGGCGACCTCGCTGTCCCAGATGAAGCGGATCTTCTCGTTCGCGAACGCCCGATCCTGCATGATCTTGCTGGCACGCAGCGAGTCGCGGCGGTGGATCACCGTCACCGACTTCGCGAACCGGGTCAGGAAGATCGCCTCCTCCATCGCCGTGTCCCCGCCGCCGACGACCACGATGTCCTGGTCGCGGAAGAAGAACCCGTCACAGGTGGCGCACCACGACACGCCCCGCCCCGACAGCCGCTTCTCGTTCTCCAGCCCGAGCTCGCGGTAGCGCGACCCGGTGGCCAGGATCACCGCCTTGGCGTAGTAGGTGTCGGTGTAGGTCTTGACGACCTTCGGGTTCGCCTCGAGGTCCACCTCGACCACGTCGTCGGCCACCAGCTCGGCGCCGAACCGTTCGGCCTGCTTGCGGAAGTTGTCCATCAGGTCCGGGCCCATGATGCCGTCGGGGAACCCGGGGAAGTTCTCCACATCGGTCGTGTTCATCAACGCCCGCCGGCGGTGACCGACCCCTCGAAGACGAGCGGCTTGAGGTCCGCGCGCGCGGTGTAGACGGCCGCTGTGTAGCCGGCCGGCCCCGACCCGATGATGATCACGTTACGAACGTCGCTCAACGGACCCGCCTTCTTCGCTCCCGGTTGATGTGCAGTGCCGACAACAGATCCTAGGCCCCGGTCATTCCCGGGCCGGTCCCCGATACGGCGAAGCCCCCCGGAGGTCGCGGGGGGCTTCGTCACTGCTGATGGTACGGCTCGCGCCGCGTGGTCACTTCCAGGAGGCCAGGACCTCGGGCCGCAGCTTGTGGCACTGCGAGTCCACCACGACCACCCGGACGGCGTTGCTGCTCTTGTCCTCCCAGAACGCCATCACCGTGGCCTCGTTGCCGTTGTAGAGGGCCTTGTCGACGCCGATCGGCGTGCGGTCGAGCTCGGTCGAGAACCGCTTGACACAGGTGTCGAGGTCCTCGTCGTCGTTGGTGCCCGAGCCGGGCGCCACGCCGAAGTAACCGAGCAGCGGCCCGCGCAGCTCACGGCTGGTGTAGTTGTGGCCGCTCGCGTAGGTCGAGTAGGTCAGCGCCTGCGCCTTGGCCGGGCTCTGGCCGGGCTGGGCCTGGCTCACCACCTGCTGGGACGGCGAGTCGCCGAACGAGAGCAGGCCGGTGGCGAGACCGCCGCTCCCGATCACGACGGCCGCCGCCGCGGCGACCGCGGCCGGCAGCGCCCACGTGCGCCGCCTGGACGCCTTGCGGCCCGCCGTACGCGTTCCAGAGCGGCGCCTGGCCGGCACGATCGTCCCGTCGTCGGCGACGACACCCAGGGGAGCCGCGGTCGCGGCGACCGGCACCGGCTCGCGCTCCGGCTCCACGTGCGTCTCCACATCGGTTTCCGCGGTGGTTCCCACCGGGGTCGCGACCGGAGGCTCGACCGTCTCCCACGGGACGTTCTCCCACGGAGCGCTGTCCCATGGGGCGTCCCGCAGGACGCGGTCCCAGTCCGGAGCCTCGGCGGCCAGCGCCTGGTCGATGCGTCTGGCGACGCCCAGTGGCATCGCCGGCACCGGCAGCGCCGCCAAGACCTCGCGGACCGCGGCCAGGTCGGCGAGGCTCTCCCCGCAGGGGTCGCAGACCGCGAGATGCTCGCGGACCCGCCGGGCCGTGGTGTCGTCGAGGAGACCCTCCGCCAGTTCGGCGAGAACCTCCAGGTCGTAGTGCGTGTCACCCGTCACGAAGTTCTGCTCCCTTCCCGGATGAGACGCGAGTGAGGTCAGATCGGTTCCGCAGATGCGAAAGAATCGGGGCGAGTTTGGCGCGTCCCCGCGCGCAGCGGCTCTTCACGGTGCCCGGCGGGACGCCCAGCACCGCCGCCGCGTCGTCCACCGCGTACCCCATCATGTCGACGAGCACGAGGGCCGCCCTCTGGTCGGCCGGCAGCAGCTTGAGCGCCGCCGTGACCTCCAGGGAGACCTCGCGCTCGCCCGCCTGGTCCGTGGCCGGGACCTCGCGTTCCGCGGCCTCGATGAGCTCGTCGTCGGCGACCGGGCGTACCGACTTGCGGCGCATGCGGTCGAGGCAGGCGTTGACCACGATGCGGTGGAGCCACGTCGTGACCGCCGCCTCGCCGCGGAAGCTGTCCGCCTTCCGGTACGCCGAGACGAACGCGTCCTGGACCGCGTCGGCGGCCTCGTCGGGATCGCCGAGCGTACGCAGGGCGACCGCCCACATCCGGTCGCGGTGCCGCCTGACGATCTCGCTGAACGCGTGAGGGTCGCCGCCGAGATGGCGGGCCAGCAGATCGGCATCGGGCATCGCGCGTCGCGCGTGCTCAGCCGTCGGGGGATTGTCTGGTGGGGAATTCACAAGTCCCTGCTATGCCGATCCTGGGGAATGCACCGTTACTTCGTAGATAGTGCCACGATACTGCCCGTTGTAGGAGGGAAGCCGGGTGAACCAGATCAAAACGTACTGACCCGTAGCGGCCTTTTCCGGAGTGAGCGTCACGGAACCCGATGCGCCCTTCTTCTCCGCCACGGTCTTCAACGAGGACAGCTCCGCCGCGTCGCCCACCTTGAGCTGCACCGTCGAGCCGCCCGCGTCGCCCAGGGAGACGACCACGTCGGCGACGGAGACCGGCTTGCCCATGTCGAGGATGAGCCCGACGCCGTCCTTGAGCCGTCCCAGGTCGGCGCTGCTGTAGCTGTCGGTGTGCCAGTCGGTGGACGGCTTGCCGTCGATGGCGAGCGGGGCGATCTCCGGCTTCTCGGCGCGGTCGGAACCGAGGGGGTCGAACCCGGTCGCGCTCACCGGCTTGACGGTGACCGGCTTGCGGGAGGGGGAGGGAGAGGCGGCGGAGTCCGACTGCGCCACGCCCCTCGGGGTGTTGCCGAGGTTCTTGCCCACGGTCCAGGCGCCTACGCCGACGGCCGCCATCACGAGCAGGACGATGACCGTCAGCAGGATCTTGCTCGCGGTGCCGGTCTGCGGGCGCGGCGGAGGGACCATCGTCATCTGCGGCCCCATATGCGACGGCATGTGGGGCGGCATGGTGGACACGCCCAGCCCGTCCGGCGCCTCGCTGCGCAGGTTCAGCGCGGGCGGCGCGGTGGTGACGGGGGCCGGCGCGGGGCGGGGCACCTCGGCGAGCGCCTCGGCCACGTCGGCCGGAGTGGCCAGCGGCGGCTGCCCCCGTCGCGGCTCCTGGAGCAGCGCGCGGCAGGTGATGGCGTCCAGGTAGCCGGGGACCCCGGCGGTGACCTGCCGGGGCGTGCAGATCCTGCCGTCGTCCAGGGGCGCGGCGGGCAGCCCGCAGTCGAAGTCGCCGGGCCAGTGGCCGGTCAGCGCCGCGTAGAGCAGGCGGCCCAGCCCCTCGGCGTCCTCCCTGGCGGGCTCGTCGCTGCTGAGGTCGAGGATCGCGGCGTCGACGGCGAGCCCGAGGAGCTTGACCGTGCCGCCGCTCGTCCAGACCAGGCGGCCGGGAGTCAGGTGCAGGTGGGTGAGCCCGGCCGCGTG
The DNA here is from genome assembly GCF_002027145.1 of Microbispora sp. GKU 823. NCBI lineage: Bacteria > Bacillati > Actinomycetota > Actinomycetes > Streptosporangiales > Streptosporangiaceae > Microbispora > Microbispora sp. GKU 823. The sequence goes on from NZ_MWJN01000013.1 coordinate 69,952, forward strand.
CGCGTGCGCCAGGGCCTCGGCGGCCTCGGCGACCAGGGCCGCGCCGCGCTCGGGCTCGATGGGCCCGCTCTCCAGCAGGTCGAGAAGCGAGTCTCCGCTGACCCACTCGCTCACGACGTACGCCGTGCCGTCCTCGTCGGCCGCGTCGAAGACCTGGGTGAGGCGGGGGTCGGTCAGGCGGCTCGCCAGACGGGCGGCGGTGACCACCTCCTGCACCCGGGGGAAATCGGGCGCGAACGTGTGGACCGCGACCGGGCGGGCCAGGATCTCGTCCAGGGCCTTCCACAGGGTCGCGCCGCCGGACTCGTGGACCCTGTCCTCCAGGCGGAACCGATCCGCCAGCCGGGTCCCCGGTTCGACCGTGGACATGCTCATGCGGCCGCCCCGCTCCGCGGCCCGTCGGCATGCATCAGCCGATGCCGGGTGGTTCCGCCCACGCCTTCCCGCTTCCGCTCGCCGGTCCGAAACTCCAGATCGCGCCCCTAAGACCTCCTGCCTGCCGCGGTCGCCGAGCGGAGCACCGCCGGGTCGGCGAGACCCCGGAGACGAGCATTCGCGGGGCCGGAATCGGCCCGCGCGGCGCCGCCGCCCGGTCCTCCTCCGCCTCGCGTCGCCCGCCCGGCCGAATCCATCGGTAGGGCAAGATCTACGGGACGTTCCCTGGGTGTGTCTCAACACTCCCTGGCGCACCATGCTAGTGCCGTGCCGCTTGTGCCCGCCTTCCCGATCGAAGACGTCCGAATCGGACTTTCGGGTTACCTTCCAGTTGCCGGTCGTTCTTGAGGACTCTTACCGTCCTACCCGGCCTGCGACAAGTCCAATGATGGAACGGACCTCGGGCACCCGCAGCCGGTGCGCGGCCAGCATGTACAGCATCAGCCCCGCGCCGCCGCCCACCACGAGCACCACGGCCGAGGTGACCGGAGTGATCGAGGTGACCTCCCTGGCCAGCCACAGGACCGCCAGCGCCAGCGCGGCCGCGGGGATGGCCGCCGCGTACATCCGGCCCAGGCCGGCGGTGATCTCCCGGCCGCCGAGCCCGCCGATCTTCCGGCTCGCCAGCACCCACGCGACCCCGGTCAGCGCGACGTACGTGATCAGGTAGGCGAACGCCAGTCCGATGACGATGTACCGGTCGGGGAGCGTGAAGTAGGCGACGAGACTGAGCGACGCGTTGATGACCACGTTCACCGCCGCCATGATCGCGGGGGTGCGGGTGTCGCCGAAGCTGTAGAAGACCCGCAGCAGGAGCTGGAAGATCGAGAACGGCACGAGCGCGACGCCGAACACCTGCAGGACATGGCCGATGTAGATGGCGTTGGCCGTCGTCATGTGGCCCCACGAGAAGATCAGCGTGGTCACCGCAGGGCCGAGCACCATCAGCAGCAGGCCCGCCGGGACGATGACGGAGGAGACCAGCCGCACCCCGGAGGAGAACTCCTCGCGGGCCGTGGCGAAGTCCCCGTCCGCCACGAGCCTGCTCATCCTGGGCAGCATCGCCGTGATCACCGACACCGCGATGATCCCGTACGGGAGCTGGAAGAGCTGGAACGCGTACGCCCACGCGCTGTTGCCGGCGCCCGGCGCCCGGTCGCCCGCGCCGGTGGCGAGCTTGGTGGTGACCCAGAACCCGATCTGGTTGATGCCGACGAAGGCGAACGTCCACGCGGCGGTCCTGGCCGCCTCCCCGAGTCCGGTGTCGCGCACCCCGAACCGCGGGCGGAACCGGAAGCCGACCCGGTGCAGCGCGACGATCAGGACCAGCGCCTGGGCCACGATGCCCGCGGTGGTGCCGAGCCCGAGCAGCATGAGGTCGCGCTCGCTCACCTTCTCGATGTCGGACGTCCCGACGGCGTAGTAGGCGGCCAGGACGCCCATGACCACGATGTTGTTGAGCACCGGCGCCCACATGGGCGCGGCGAACCTGTCCCGCGTGTTCAGGATCGCCCCGGCCAGCGAGCCGATCCCGAAGAACGCGATCTGCGGGAGCAGGAACCTGGCCAGTGTGGTGGCCACCGCCACCTTTTCGTCGGACCAGTTCGAGGCGGTGTAGAGCTCCATGATCGGCCGGGCCAGCAGCACGCCGATCACCGCGACGGCCGTCAGCACCACCACGGCCAGCGTCATCAGCCGCTGCTCGAACGCCTGCCCTCCGTCGGGATCCCGCTTCTGCGCCCGCACGATCACCGGCACGACCACGGCGCTGAGGACGCCCTGGAGCAGCAGGTCGAGCAGGATGTAGGGGATCTGGTAGGCCGCGTTGTAGGCGTCACCGAGGGCGACGGTGCCGATGGCCGCGGCGAGCATCGCCGTGCGGACGAAGCCGGTGAGCCGCGAGACCATCGTCCCGGCCGCCATGATCGCGCTGGCCCGCAGCATCCTGCTCATGGTTGTCCTTCGGTTCACGGCGGCCGGAATCGGGTGGCCGCCTTCCTCCAGTGGTCCCGGACTTCAGGGTGGTCCAGAGTACGGCGACCCAGACTACGGCGACTGGGTGCGCTCGGCCGGGACGGCTCCCTGCCGGTCGCCGGGCGGGCCGTCCTCGTCGTTCGGCCCGTCGAACGGGAACGCCTTGCGCGACCTGCGGCGCAGGATGCGCATCACCACGGCGGCCAGCATGATGACCACGGCCGCCCCCACGATGACGAGGGCGATGCCGGTATAGCCCGTCGCGCGCACGACGACGCGGACCGCGCTGCCGTACTTCTCGTCCCCGTCGGTCAGCAACTGCACCGAGATGCTCGCGTCGCCGCCCTCGTTGCGTACGATCACCGGCACGTTCACGAGCTGGCTGCGCCCCGAGAGGATCCTGGTGGTGGGGGTCACGTAGACCCCTCCGGGGGCGTCGATCGTGAGCCGCGACTTGCTGGCCGAGGTGACCCGGATCTTGATCTGGATGTCCTTGTCCAGGTTGTTGGCCACACTGACCGGGACCTGGCCGTTGCTTCCCGCGACCGCGCGCGGGGTGTCGAGCACGGACACGTCGTCGATGCGCTCGTCGATCGCGTTCTGCACCTGCCCGGCGAAGGACAGCGCCCGCTTGCCGTCGTCCCGCCAGGAGGCCGAGGCCAGCCGGAGTATGGCCGTGTGGAAGACGTCCGTGTGCTCCTCGGTGACGGTGGCCACGGCGTCGGCCTTGCGCTCCAGCTTGCGTACGGTGGCGAGGTAGGAGCGGCTCAGTTCGGCCTGGCGGTCGTGCTCGGTGTACGTCAGGTCGCCGCGCGGCACCCCGGCCCGGCCGGGCTTGACCGATTCGAGCGAGGTCATGCGCAGCCAGGGGGCGCTGGAGGCGGCCTGCAGGAGGCTGGAGACGAACGCCGGGTCGGGAGTCCACAGGTGTGACTCGGGAGCCGCGATCACCGTGCGCGTGGCCGTCTTCGCGGTCGTGCCCTGGCCGGTCTGGCCGGTCTGTCCGAACTGACCCGTCTGCTGAGTCTGCTGCTCGAAGGCGATCATCGCGGTCTCGGCGAGGAACCGCTGCCGCGCGAGCATCGCGGCGCCGGGGGCGGACACGTTCCCGCCGAGGACCTCGCTGAGCGTGGGGTCGGCCAGCAGCGCCGTCAGCGGGTTGTCCGCGACGGTGTCGAGCCTGGCCGCCGCGTCGGGAGTGGTCTGCGCGGGCGGGGGAGCAACGGGCTGTCCGTTCTGCGGCGCGTCCTGCCCCGTGTCCTGCGCAGTGCCCCGCGGCGGCAGCGCGTCGCCCGACAGCAGCACGGACGTCACACCCGACATCGCCAGTTCGTCCACCGCGTCGCGGTCGATCTTGCCGCCGGCCGGCCACGCGGTGGTGCCGTGGATCTGCCGGCCGAGCAGTTCGCTCGCGAGCGACGCCCCGCGCTGGATGGACGCCGCGGCCTGCTTGTCGAGGCCGTGGTGGACCAGCGCGGCCACGTCCGGGTCGGCGTACGGCGTGGCGACGACGGTCTTGTCCGTCAGCGCGCTGCGCAGGCCGTTCAGCCACTGGCCCGCGGCCGGGTCGGCGTTCTTGCGCGTGCCGCGCACGTTCCTGGTGCCGGAGGACAGGACGCGGACGTCGTCGAGCAGGGCGGGGTCGACGAACCAGGTCACCCCGTCGCCGGTGTCCTGCGCGGTCTGGAGCAGCGACGCCAGGCGGCCGGAGGCGAGCGAGGCGGACAGGTCGTCGTCCATGAACGTCGCGTCGTCGGCGCGGTGGGGCCGGTCCACGATCGGCAGGGCGACGGCCAGCTTGACCTTGGGGATCTGCTCGCCCTTGGGGGCGTATGTCAGGAAGGTCCGCTCGATCCCGAGCCGCTGCCCGGTCGCCGCGTCGGTCACCTCGATCTCGAAGGGATAGACCCCGGGCCGGGGCATCCCCAGCTCCCCGGGGGTCACGGTGAACCGGAAGGGCAGCTTGCCCGACTGGTCGAGCGGCGTGGCCTGGACCCTGGTGCTCCAGTTGGTGGTGGCGTACCCCTGCTCCGACAGGTAGGCCGCCATCTCGGCGCGGGAGGCGAACGGCCGGCCGCGGGAGTAGCGGACGGCGACCCGCACGGAGGACCCCGGCGTGCCCGAGAAGGACCCCGAGACCGTTATGGGGGCGGTGGCGACGCGCACGACCTCCGGCGTGATCTCGCTGACGAGGAGCGGATCGGCCGGAGCCGCGGCCGCGGCACGACCCGGAGGAGGAGCCGCGACAGCCGTACCGGCCATGCCCGCGGGGGAGGCGAGCAGGGCGGTCAGCAATGTCAGCAGCGCGGCCTTACGGATCATGTGCCGGCCGGCGGTGAGGTACGGCGCACGTCCAGAATGCTATTGGCTACGCGGTCCGCATAGGACTCACGAGGCTCGCGAGACCCCTCCGCTGGGTGGCGGTCAGGTCGACGGGCTTGGCCGCCACCAGGTCGAACAGGTGGATGGCGCGCACTCGCAACGCGGTGCGGCGCTCGCCGGTCGCGGTGTGGACGACCTCGTCGGGATCGACGCGCTCCATCAGGCGCTGGTCCACCAGGACGGTCAGATCGTCGGGCAGCAGCAGCGGGCAGACCAGGCCGTGCGCGTAGTCGGTGGCGGAGTTGACGGTGAAGGCGGACGCGGGGGTTACCCTGTGGGCGCGCAGGACGGCGCCCACCGCCGCCGGCCCGGGACAGGAGTTCACGGCGCTCACCACGGCCACCTCGTGTGTCCGCCCGCGCGCCGACACCTCGAACAGCGACACGCACAGGCACGTCTCGGGAGTGACCCCCAGCACCTCGGGAAGCTCGTCCGAGCATGTCAACGGGCGCGGAAGACGTACGATCTCATGGTGGATCTGGTGGGCGAGGAGCCAGCGGTGAATCGCGAGAGCGTCTTTCATCTCGTGTGCTCCTTGCGTCGTCCAGCGCCCCCGAACCGTCCGTGGCCTGGTGATCGCTAAGTGTGTCTCCCCTGGGTGACACCCGAACACCTGGGCCGTCGGGGGAGAGTTTCTGTTCCGTGACCGAAGGACCTACCCAGCCTTGTCCGTTTCAAATCTGAGCGACAGCCAGCAGCGCGCCGTGAACGAACTGTTCCGCCGGATCGCCCCGGTCGCCGATGAGCTCGGTGAGCTGTTCTCGGCCCGGGGGCACGAGCTGGCCCTGGTCGGCGGTTCCGTCCGCGACGTCCTCCTCGGCCGCGCGAGCAAGGACCTCGACCTGACCACGGACGCCCGCCCCGAGCGGGTGCTGGAGATCGTCAAGGACTGGGCGGACGCCGTCTGGACGATCGGGATCGACTTCGGCACCGTCGGCGTCCGCAAGGGCGGCTGGCTGCTGGAGATCACCACCTACCGCAGCGAGTCATACGACCCCGCCTCGCGCAAGCCCGAGGTGATGTACGGCGACTCGCTCGAGGGCGACCTCGCCCGGCGCGACTTCGCGGTCAACGCCATGGCCGTCCGCCTGCCCGGTCACGAGTTCGTCGACCCGTACGGCGGGCTGCCGGACCTCGCCGCCAGGACGCTGCGGACGCCGGGCAGGCCCGAGCAGTCGTTCGACGACGACCCGCTGCGGATGCTGCGGGCGGCCAGGTTCGCGGGCCAGCTCGGGTTCACCGTGGCCCCCGAGGTCGTCGAGGCCATGACCGCGATGTCCGGCCGCATCGAGATCGTCTCGGCCGAGCGCATCCGCGACGAGCTCGACAAGCTGATCCTCGGCGCGTACCCGAGGGCCGGGCTGGCGCTGCTGGTGGAGACCGGGCTCGCCGCCCACGTCCTGCCTGAGCTGCCCAAGCTGCGGCTGGAGATCGACGAGCACCACCGGCACAAGGACGTCTACGAGCACACGCTGATCGTGCTGGAGCAGGCCATCGGGCTGGAGACGGCCGGCCCCGACCGGGTGCTGCGGTGGGCGGCCCTGCTGCACGACATCGGCAAGCCGAAGACCCGGCGCAACGAGCCCGGCGGTCGGGTGTCGTTCCACCACCACGAGGTGGTCGGCGCGCAGATGACCAAGAAGCGGCTCACCGAGCTCAAGTTCCCCAAGGACGTGGTGTCCGACGTGTCCAGACTCGTGGAGCTGCACCTGCGCTTCCACGGCTACGGGACGGGGGAGTGGACCGACAGCGCCGTCCGCCGCTACGTCCGCGACGCAGGACACCTCCTCGAACGCCTGCACAAGCTGACCAGGGCCGACTGCACCACCCGCAACAAGCGCAAGGCGCAGGCCCTGTCGCGCACCTACGACCAGCTGGAGGAGCGCATCGCCCGGCTGGCCGAGGAGGAGGAGCTGGCCAAGATCCGGCCCGAGCTGGACGGCAACGAGATCCAGGAGATCCTCGGCGTGCCGCCGGGCCCGGTCGTCGGCAGGGCCTACAAGCACATGCTGGAGGTCCGCATGGACCAGGGCATGATCGGCAAGGAGGCCGCGCGGGAGGCGCTGCTCGCCTGGGCCCGCGACAACGGGATCCTGGCGTAAGTGGACGCCGGGGAGGTCCTCCGGCTGGACCGGGAGCACGTCTGGCACCCGTACACGGCCGTGCCGTCGGGCGTGCCCGTGCACGTCGTCCGCCGGGCCGGTGGCGTGCGGATCACGCTCGGCGACGGCCGTGAGCTGATCGACGGCATGGCCTCCTGGTGGGCGGCCATCCACGGGTACAACCACCCCCGGCTCAACCGGGCCGCGCGCGACCAGATCGACGACATGGCGCACGTCATGTTCGGCGGACTGACCCACGAGCCCGCCGTACGGCTCGCGCACCGCCTGGCCGGGATGACCGGGCTCGACCGCGTCTTCCTCGCCGACTCGGGCTCGGTGGCGGTCGAGGTCGCGATCAAGATGGCGGTCCAGTACAGCGGGCGCTCGACCCTGCTGACCGTGCGGGGCGGCTACCACGGCGACACGTTCGCCGCGATGTCGGTCTGCGACCCGGTCAACGGCATGCACCACCTGTTCACCGGGATGCTCCCGCGGCACGTCTTCGCGCCGGCGCCGCCGCACGACTACGGCCGCCGTCCGGTCCTCCCTGCCTCGGAGTCCGTTCCCGACGAGGCGTACCTGGCGGAGCTGACCGCGGCCGTCGAGGCCCACGCGGACCGGCTCGCCGCGATCATCGTGGAACCGGTCGTGCAGGGCGCGGGCGGCATGCGGTTCTACCACCCGGCCTACCTGCGGCGGCTGCGCGACCTGGCCGACGAGCACGGCATCCTGCTGATCGCCGACGAGATCGCCACCGGCTTCGGCCGTACGGGGGAGATGTTCGGCTGCGACCACGCCGGGATCAGGCCGGACATCATGTGCGTGGGCAAGGCGCTCACCGGCGGATACATGACGCTCGCCGCCACGCTGTGCACGGCGCGGGTGGCCGACCGCATCGGCGTGCTGATGCACGGCCCGACCTACATGGGCAACCCGCTCGCCTGCGCCGTGGCCGGCGCCTCGCTCGACCTGCTCGCCGAGCGGCCCTGGCGGGAGGAGGTCGCGCGCATCGAGGCCGCCCTGCTCGACGGTCTCGCCCCGGCCGCGGACGCCCCCGGCGTACGCGACGTGCGGGTGCTGGGCGCGATCGGCGTGATCGAGACCGACCAGCCCGTCGATGTCGCGAAAATTCAGGACATCGTGATGGAGCACGGCGTGTGGCTGCGCCCCTTCGGCCGCCTGGTCTACACGATGCCGCCCTACGCCTGCACACAAGAGGACGTCGCCCGCATCGCCGGCGCGATGGTCGCCGCCACGGCGGCGCTCTGAACCCAGCCGGCGGCGTCAGTCGGCGCCGTCAGTCAGTGGCGGGGACCGGCGGCCTGCGTACGGCGGAGGGGAGGATCAGCCGGTACACCACCGCGCCGAGCAGGTAGCCGACGCCGATCACGGCGAGCGCGAGATAGGACTTGCCGTCGGGCGGCAGCAGCGCCGCCGCGAGCACCGCGCCGAGGACCGTCATGACGTTGAACAGCATGTCGTACACGGAGAAGGCACGGCCGAGATAGGCGTCCTCCACGTCCCGCTGCACGACGGTGTCCGCGCAGATCTTCACGCTCTGTCCCGCGACGCCGATCACCAGCCCGGCGACGAGGAACGCCCACTCCTGGAACGTCGCGCACAGCGCGAACTCCAGGACTCCGCAGGTCACGAGCATCATCGGGACCCAGGACTCGATGCGGACCCGCTCGGTGGCCCACGGGGTGACCACCACCGCGGCGAAGCTGCCCGCGCCGACGGCGCCCAGCACGAGCGCGATTCCCTTCAGCGCGTCATCGGGGTCGGTCGTGAAGTGGTAGCGGTAGAGCATCGCCACCGCCGCGGTGGAGATGCCGAACATGAGGCGGTGGGTCGCGATGCCGCCGAGCGCCGCCGCCGCGGAACGCCGGTGCGCGATGTGCCGCGCGCCGTCCACCAGGCCGGCGAGCACGTGCCGTACGGCCTCGCGAGCCTGCGGGCGCTCCGGGTCGTACGCGGGGCCGAGCAGGGAGCGCTCCATCGTCCGCGCGATCAGCGCGCTCAGCCCGAAGACGAGGCCGGAACAGACCAGCAGCACCGCCACGCCCCTGTCGTCCGATCCGGCGATCACGCGGAGCGCGATGCCGGCGCCCGCCCCGACGAACGTCGCCACCGTGCCCGAGGTGGGCGTGACCGCGTTTGCCATCATCAGGTGCTCGGACGGCACGACATGGGGCAGCGACGCGCTGAGAGCCGACAGGAAGAAGCGGTTGACCGCGAGGACGCCGAGCGCCGCCGCGTAGAAGACGGCGTCGGAGGCCCCCGCCGCGACGAGGCAGGCGGCCAGCACCAGCAGCGTCCCCCGCACGACCGGCGCGATGACGAGGATCTGCCGCCTCGACCAGCGGTCGATGAACACCCCGACGAAGGGCCCGAGGATGCTGTACGGCAGGAGCAGCACCGCGAGGCCCGCCGCGATGGCGGTCGCGCTGGCCTGCCGTTCCGGGCTGAAGACCGCGTAGCCGCCGACGGCGAGCTGGAAGATCCCGTCCGAGAACTGCGAGACGAGCCGTGTGGCGAAAAGCCGCCGGAAGTTGCGGCCCTGGAGGACCACCCGCAGATCGGAGACGTAGGACACGGCCACAGCCTACGCGGACGATCACGTGCGGGCATCAGGATCAACCCTGATAAAGCCCCCTACGTCTCACTCGCATCAAGGTGATCACGTACTCTCGCAGAGTGACCTCACAGGAACATGTCGTGCTGGTCGACGGCGAGGGCAACCCGATCGGCACCGCTCCAAAGTCCACCGTGCACGGCGCCGAGACGCCGCTGCACCTGGCGTTCTCCAGTTACGTCTTCGACCACAGGGGCCGCGTGCTGCTGTCGCGGCGGGCGGGCTCGAAGCTGACCTGGCCCGACGCGTGGACCAACAGCTGTTGCGGGCATCCGCTGCCGGGCGAGCCGCTGTCGTCGGCGGTGATCCGCCGCCTCGGGTTCGAGCTGGGCCTGGCGGTCGAGTCCGTCGACCTGATCCTGCCGGGCTTCTCCTACCGGGCCGTGATGGACAACGGCACGGTGGAGAACGAGCTGTGCCCGGTCTACCGAGCCGTCGTGACCGAAGAGGCCGCGCCCAACGCCGAGGAGGTGGGCGAGGTCCGGTGGGAGCCCTGGACGCGCTTCGCCGCCGAGGTGATGAGCGGGGAGCTGGACATCTCGCCCTGGGCCCGGGAGCAGGTGCCGCAGCTCGTCGCGCTCGGGCCGGACCCGCTGGCCTGGCCGGTGGCCGACGCCGCGGCCCTGCCGCCCGCCGCGCGCCCGCTCAGCAACCGCTGAGGCACGCAGGCACGCAACCGCCCCGGTCCGCATCGAGCGGAGCCGGGGCGGGACACGCGGTGGACGACGAGCGTCAGCGCTCGAGCTCGCCGCGGATGAACTTCTCGACGGCCTCGCGGGCGTCGTCGTCGGAGTACTGCTCCGGCGGCGACTTCATGAAGTAGGACGAGGGCGACAGCAGCGGGCCGCCGATGCCCCGGTCGAGGGCGATCTTGGCCGCGCGGACCGCGTCGATGATGATGCCGGCCGAGTTGGGCGAGTCCCAGACCTCGAGCTTGTACTCCAGATTGAGCGGGGTGTCGCCGAACGACCTGCCCTCGAGGCGGACGTAGGCCCACTTGCGGTCGTCCAGCCACGGCACGTGGTCGGACGGGCCGATGTGGACGTCGGCCTTGGCCATCTCGTGCGGGATCTGCGACGTGACCGACTGGGTCTTGGAGATCTTCTTGGACTGGAGGCGGGTGCGCTCCAGCATGTTCATGAAGTCCATGTTGCCGCCGAAGTTGAGCTGGTAGGTGCGCAGCAGCTCGACCCCGCGGTCCTCGAACAGCTTGGCCAGCACACGGTGCGTGATCGTGGCGCCGACCTGCGACTTGATGTCGTCGCCCACGATCGGGACGCCGGCCTCGGTGAACTTCGCGGCCCACTCGGGGTCGGAGGCGATGAAGACCGGCAGCGCGTTGACGAAGGCCACCTTGGCGTCGATCGCGCATTGCGCGTAGAAGCGGTCGGCCTCCTCCGAGCCCACCGGGAGGTACGACACCAGCACGTCGACGCGGGCGTCCTTGAGCGCCTGGACGACGTCGACCGGCTGCTCGTCCGACTCCTCGATGATCTCCCGGTAGTACGTGCCCAGCCCGTCGAAGGTCGGGCCGCGCTGCACGGTGACGCCGAGCGGCGGCACGTCGCAGATCTTGATCGTGTTGTTCTCGGAGGCGACGATGGCCTCCGAGAGGTCACGGCCGACCTTCTTGGCGTCCACGTCGAAGGCCGCGACGAACTCCACGTCACCGACGTGGTAGTCACCGAACCGCACGTGCATGAGGCCCGGCACACGGGTGCCCGGATCCGCGTCCTTGTAGTAGTGGACGCCCTGCACCAGTGATGAGGCGCAGTTGCCCACACCGACGATGGCTACGCGCACCGAACCCATAGCACTCGCTCCTTTACCTATCTGCCTCGGGCGTGTCCGCCCTCTGGGTCTCTTCCTGTACGGCTTGCGCGGGATCCGGGGGGTGATCCCCCTCGCCGGGAGCCGAACGGCTCCGCCGTTCCGAGTCGATCAGCTCGTTCAGCCAGCGGACCTCGCGCTCGACCGACTCCAGCCCATGGCGCTGGAGCTCAAGCGTGTAGCTGTCCAGTCGCTCTCTCGTACGGGCGAGAGCCTCACGGACGCGGTCGAGGCGTTCTTCCAGGCGGCTGCGGCGGCCCTCCAGGATCCGGAGCCGCACCTCCGCCTCCGTGTGACGGAAGAAGGCGAAGTGGATGCCGAAGCTCTCGTCCTCCCAGGAGGACGGGCCCGACTGGCTGAGCAGCTCCTGCAACCGCTCCTTACCCTCCGCCGTGATCTTGTAGACGATCTTCGACCTGCGGCCGAGGACCGTGTCCTCAGGGGGCTCCTCCTCGGCGATGAGGCCCTCGTTGAGCAGACCCCTGAGGCAGGGATACAGCGAGCCGTAGGAGAACGCACGGAACATGCCGAGCAGCGTGTTGAGCCGTTTGCGCAGCTCGTATCCGTGCAAGGGCGTTTCGTGCAGCGATCCCAGGACGGCGAGCTCCAGCACACCTCCACGAGAGCCCGTCACTGGAACCACCCCCTGTGTCCGACCGATGTATCGACTCGATACATCCGCAGGATACGTCGGGGCGTCATAGATGGCAACGGGTCAACGGTTGGGCAAGATTTGGCAAAGGGTCGTAATCTGGCCACATGTGGTCACAGCGGTCGGTCGTGGACTACGGCCTCGCTAAGCGGGCGGCCGTGCAGTCCGTCCGCGCCGGCCGCATGCGGGCGCGGGACGTGTGCGACGCCCACCCATACCTGCTGCGTGCGGCTCGGTACCACGGAGAGCCGACGAGTCGCATGTGCCCCATATGCGAACGAAGGAACGTGACCAACGTCACATACGTATATGGGGATGAACTAGGACGAGTAGCCGGCCAGGCAAAAGGGATGGCCGAGCTCACCGCGATGGCCCGGGAATACCGCGAATTCCGGGTCTACGTCGTGGAGGTCTGCCAAGGTTGTTCCTGGAACCACCTGGCGGTCTCGTTCGTCCTCGGAACAGCCGATCCCCCGGGCCCTTCTCTGTAGGGCGACCTCCACCTCCAGGAGGACCGCCCGCCGGCCTGCCGGCCGACGTCGATCAATTCCCCGAAACATCTGACGAGGACGCGTGACTTACAGCAGCTACGGACCGGAGCCGACCGGCCGTCCCGAGGACGCCTCGGGCTCCGGTGGATCATCCCGCCCTGGGCGCCGTCGTCGCTCGCCCCGGGAATCCGACGAGTACGGCGAGCCCGCTCCGCCGCGACAGCCCGGCAGAGGACCCGCCCCACAGCCGCCTCCGGCCGCCCGGCCGGCCGGACCCGAGCAGCGCCGCCGGGAGGCCGCGGCCTTCGAGGACACGGCGGCCATGAACGCGGTGCCGCAGGGACCGGCACAGAGACCGGAACAGGGGCCGCCGCACAGACCGCAGCAGGGGCCGCGGGGGCCGGTGGGTGGCGGACGTCCGCCGGCCGGCCGTGACCCGCGCTACGCGGCAGGCCCCGGTGGCCCGGCCGGTCAGGGCGGTCCCGGTCGTCCCGGTCGTCCCGGTCGTCCCGGCGGGGACGAGCGCACCCAGGCGATGGGCATGCCGACGGGCGGCTTCCGCGGCGATGCGGACGGGCAGCGCACCGAGGCGATCCAGACCGGCGGCCGCCGCCGCAGGCCCTCGGGCCGAGGTGGCCGCGGTCCCGGCGGCCCGGGTGGTCCCGGTGGTCCGGAAGGTCCCGGCGGGCGCGGTCCCCGGGATCCACGCGACTTCGACGAGGACGACGAGAAGCCGCGCCGCCGCCGTACGGGCTGGAAGCGCTTCCTGCCGAGCTGGAAGATCCTCGTCGCGGCCTTCACCGTGCTGGCCGCCGGCACCTTCGGCATGATCGCGGTGGCCTACGCCAACACCCCGACGCCGACCGCGACCCAGGCGGAAGCCGTGGCCCAGGGCAGCGCCATCTACTACAACGACGGCAAGACCCTGATCGCCAAGGTGGGCACTCCGCGCGTCATCCTGGACAACATCAACAAGGTGCCGCGGCACGTCCAGGACGCCGTCATCGCGATCGAGAACAACACCTTCCGCGAGGACAGCGGCATCTCGATCCCCGGCATGATCCGGTCGGTCTGGATGACGGCGACCGGCCAGCAGCTCCAGGGCGCCTCGACCATCACCCAGCAGATGGCCCGTAACTACTACGACGGCCTCAGCCAGGAAGTGTCGTTCAAGCGCAAGATCAAGGAGATCTTCGTCGCGGTCAAGCTCGACAAGGAGATGCCCAAGGACCAGATCCTCCTGCAGTACCTCAACACGGTGCCCTTCGGCCGTGCGTACGGCATCGAGGCCGCCGCGCAGGCGTACTTCAAGAAGCACGTCGAACAGCTCACCCCGGAGCAGGGCGCCTACCTCGCCGCGCGTATCCAGACGCCCGCCCTGGACGCCGACGCCCCGCGGTTGCAGGCCCGGTTCAAGGACGTCGTCAACGCCATGGCGAAGCTCGACCCGGCCAAGTACGGCAATCTGCCGAGCACGGCCAAGTTCCCGAAGACCGTCCCCGAGCGCAACAGCAACGAATTGGGCGGTCTGAAGGGCTACATGGTCGTCCAGGTGATGCAGGAGCTGAAGACCCGGATGAACCTGTCGCCCGACCAGGTCAGGAGCGGCGGCTACAAGATCATTTCGACCTTCGACAAGAAGCTCATGCAGGCCGCCAGAAAGGCGGTCATCGGCACCACCTCCAGTTTGCCGAAGGAGATCCACGCCGGTCTGGCCGCCGTGGACCCCAAGACGGGACGGGTGCTCGCCTTCTACGGCGGTGAGGACTACGTCAAGGACAACTGGAACGAACCGTTCGACTCCTACAAGCAGGCCGCCTCGGCGTTCAAGCCGTACGTGCTGGCCGCGTGGCTGGACGCCGGCTACAGCTTGAACAGCTTCGTGCCCGGCAACAAGACGGTGCCGGAGGAGCTCCCGGGCACCAAGCCCATCGGCAACAGCCACAACGTCGGGTCGGCGATCAACGTCACCACGGCGACCGCCGACTCGGTCAACACGGCCTTCGCCTCGATGGCGTACAAGCTGGACGAGGACAACGGCACGATCGGGCAACTCAGCGCGGTGAAGCAGATCGCGGAGGAGGCCGGGCTCGGCAAGCAGCGCATGGAGGACGACGTCAAGGCGCACAAGTACGCCTTCTCGATCGGCAGCGCCCTGGTCACCCCGGTCGAGCAGGCCGCCGGCTACTCGATCTTCGCCAACGAGGGCAAGCACGTCGACTACCACGTGGTCAAGGAGGTCCGCAAGGACAAGGAGGTCGTCTTCCCCGAGCGGCGGGACGAGAAGCAGGTGATCACGCCTGAGGCGGCGGCCGACTCCGTGGCGGCCATGGAGGAGGTCCTCAAGTCCGGTACGGCGCGGGGCAAGGGCATCGGCCGCCCGGCCGCGGGCAAGACCGGCACGAACAACGACAACAAGGAAGCGTGGTTCGTCGGCTTCACGCCGCAGATCTCCACCGCCGTCGGCATGTACCGCGAGCAGTGCGTCACCAAGAAGGGCAAGATCGTCCAGCCCGTCAACGCGAACTGTCCGGAGACCCCCGGAGGGAAGCCGAGCAAGAAGTACGGCCCGACCAACCGCTACTCCGAACCCCGTGAGATATCGCTCGGCACCGGCATCGAGGGCGCGACCTACCCGACCACGATCTGGCGGAACTTCATGATGGAGGCGCTCGCGGGCAAGCCGGTCGAGCAGTTCCCGCCGAAGGCGGGGCTGGGCAGTCCGGAGAACATCGTGCCGAGCCCGACGCCGACGCCCAGTCCAGAACCGGACGACGCCGGGTTCCCCACCGACTTCCCGACCGACTTCCCCGACGACGGCGGCTGCTACGACGGCGGCCCGGGATGCGACAACGGCGGCGGTGACGGCAGGGGCTTCGGCGACGACCAGGGCCATGGCGGTGGTCAGGACGGCGGCCCGGGAGGCGACGACGTCCCGTTGAACATCCCCAACGGAGGCCCGGCCGCCCTGCCGACCGGGTCCGGCAACGGCAAGAGCGGCAGCGGCGCCTGATCCGCGATCCGGTGTCCCGAAGGGGCCCGCGGCGACTCCCGCCGCGGGCCCTTTCTGCGCCAGGAGTCGCCAATCCGAGGCGTTGAATGGTGCAATACCGAGCATGACGACCCGGACCACGAACGACTCCGCCCCGCTGCCCGGGGTCGCCGCGCGGGCGGTGCCGTACCTGCCTCTCGGGCTTCTCGCGGGGCTCGGCGCCGTTCTCGCATATCTGTGGAAGTATCCCTGCCGGTTCGGCGGGGCCTGGAACGGCGGTGTCGGGCAGTTCACGAACTTCTGCTACACCGACATCTATCCGCTGTTCTGGGCCGAGAAGCTCAACGAGGGCAAGGTCCCGTACGTCGACTACCCGGTCGAATACCCGGTGGGCATCGGCGGGATCATGGAGTTCGCCCGCAGGCTCGCGCACGGCGACGGTGTCGTGTTCTACGACGTCACCGTGGTCCTGATGGGAATCGCGCTGGTCGTGGGCGTGCTGCTGACGGCCGCGCTCGCCGGCCCGGCCCGCCGCTGGGACGCCCTCTGGTACGCCGTCGGCCCGGCCGTCATCCTCTGCGCGTACATCAACTGGGACCTGGCCGCGGGGGCCCTCGCGCTCGGCGGCCTGCTGGCGTGGGCCCGCCACCGGCCGTGGCTCGCGGGCGTGCTGCTGGCCCTCGCAGTGGCCACGAAGTTCTACCCCCTGATGTTCTTCGGCGCGTTGTTCCTGCTCACGGTGCGTACGGCGAAGTGGGTGCCGTTCCTCAAGACCGTCGCGGCGGCCGCGGCCGCGTGGCTGCTGGTGAACGTGCCGATCATGCTGGTCAACTTCGAGGGCTGGAAGAGGTTCTACGCGTTCAGCAGCGAGCGCGGCGCCGACTGGGGCGGGCTGTGGTTCTTCTTCCAGAAGACCCAGTGGTTCGGCATGGAAAGGCCCGGTTTCCTGGCGTTCCTCGGCGACGCCGAGAAGCTGAACACCATGGCCATGGCCGCGCTGGCGGTGCTGCTGCTGGGCGTCGCCGTGCTGGCGCTCGTCGCGCCGCGAAGGCCGCGCCTGATGCAGCTGTGCTTCCTCGCCCTGGCCGCCTTCATGATCACGAACAAGGTCTGGTCGCCGCAGTACGTCCTGTGGCTGGTGCCGTTCGCGGTGCTGGCCCGGCCGAGGTGGGGCGCGCTGGCCGCCTGGCAGGTCGCCGAGTGCTGGTACTTCTTCTCGATCTGGCTCTACCTGGTCAGTCAGTATCCCGACCAGGCATCCCTCGGCATCGGCGACAACCCGTACTTCCTGTCGGTCTGGGCCCGGGCGCTGACCATCGTCATCCTCATGGCGCTCGTCGTCCGCGACATCCTGCGGCCCGAGCACGACGTCGTACGCCAGGGGGAGGCCGACGACCCGTCGGGCGGGGTGTTCGACCACGCCGAGGACCGTCTCGTGCTGCGCCGTTCGCTCCTCGTCCGGGGCGCGCGGCAGCAGCCGGAGGCGGCCTGAGCCCCTGAAACTTACATCGGATTTCGCCCCGGTCGCGGCGCGGCGGGGAGCGGCCCTCCGGCGAATCGGATCCTGCGCCGCTTCCCCGAGCCGAAGCCGCGAGAGCGGCTTCAGCCGAGCGCAGGCGACGGACCTGCCCGACTCGGTGAAGCCGCTCGAATTCCCGCCTTCGGCGCCTCGGCGAGGTGTTCAGCTCTCCGGCTGAGCCGGCTCGGCCTGCTCACCGCCGAACACCTCCGCGAGGAGGCGCTGGGTCGCCTTCTGGAACGCCGCTGCCATGGACAGGTCGGCGTCGTCGACATAGTTCAGCGCGGCGGTCAGGGTCGTGCCGCCGTCGGGCGTGCTGTACATCAGCGCCGCGTGACCGGCGATGCCGCCGTTGTGCGTGATGACGGTGCCGCCGCCCGGCGCCTGCTGGACGAACAGGCCCAGGCCGTAGCCGGCCTTGGATTCCGGCGTGCACATCTCGGCCAGCAGTTCGGCCGGCAGCAGCGTGCCGTCCAGCAGCGCGGAGATGAAGGTGTGCAGGTCGCGGGTGGTGGAGATCATGTCGCCGCCGCTGGAGATCCAGGAGGGGTTGTGGCGGGTGACGTCGACCGTCCGAGTCTGGCCGTCCTCCTCGTAGCGGTAGTAGGCGTGGGCGTGCGGTTCGGGGATGTCGGTCTCGCTGGTCGGCTGGACGGTGCCCGACAGGCCGAGCGGCCCCAGGATCCGCCGCTGCATCTCCTCGGCGACCGAGCGGCCGGTGACCTTCTCGATCAGCAGCCGGGCCAGCACGTAGTTGGTGTTGGAGTAGCTCCAGTCGGTGCCCGGCTCGAACCGCGCGGGCTTGGACAGCGCCAGCCGGACCAGTTCCTCGGGCCGGTAGGTGGTGAACCGGTTGTCCACCCACTCCTTGCCCGCGGTGGTGGCGGGGATCCCCGGCGCGAACGTCCCGTCGTCGTAGTACTCGCCGGTGAAGTTGAACACCCCGCTGGTGTGCTGCAGCAGCATCCGCACCGTGATCCGCCCGTCCAGGTCGAACTCGGGGAGATAGGCGGCCACCGGGGTGTCCAACGCGATCCTGCCCTCGGCCACCAGTTGCAGCACCAGGGTCGCGGTGAAGGTCTTGGTGTTGCTGCCGATCCGCACGTGTCCGTCGACGGGCGGCTTCTCGGCGTGGCCCAGCTCGGCCGCCCCGGCGCTGCCGGCCCACTCGCCCCGCTCGTCGTTCACCCGCAGCGTCACTCCGACGAAACCGGAATCGACGATCTCCTGGAGGAGCTGCCGCAGCTCCGGGCGATCCTGCCCCGCAGCGGCCTTCGGCACGGCCCCGCCGTCCGCGTCGAGGGCTTCGGTGATCTTGCGAGCCATCTCCACCATGGTGGGGCTGGGCTCGCCGCGGTGGGAGCGGGCGGCTGCTTCGACGGCGACGAGAACCGTGCGGCGGAAGTTGTCGGCCTCGGCCGGATCCTGCTGCTTGAGCAGGCTCATGGCCGCGGTCAGGGCGGGCAGCACCTGGTCGGCGAGCTCGGCCACGGTCTTGCCGTACTTCACGCCCTTGGGCGCCTTGGTGAGCACGTGCCCGACCAGGCCGGTCGCGGAGGTCAGTGCGATGGAGCCCTCGGTGCCGGCCTTGTGGGCCGAGCCGGCGGCACCGGCGGCGGACATCAGCGAGACGGCGCCCCACGCCGCGACGCGCAGGGTGAGCTTGTCCTGGTCGGTGAGGGTGACGGACATGGTTACGCGCTCCTTGGATTCGTGACGAAGGTTCGACGGAACGGATGGATCGTTCAGGTCGTCCGAGAGAGTTCTCACTCAGCCGGCCGCGATCGCCGGGCCGTTCCATGTCGTTCACCTTCGCCGACGGCGCTGATACCGGGCCGTCGCCGTGCTGACGCCGCCGCTGACACGACACCGCATGTTCTCCCCGCATGCGGGAGCCGTCGGAGCGGAGGTATCGCGTAGCGTCGCGTGAGAGTGTGCGACGAACGGGGGAGAGCGATGCGCCGGAGGCCACCATGGCTCCTGCTGCTGGTGTGGGCCGTGACCAGGGGGATGCTCCTCCTCGTCGCGACCCAGACCATCCCCACCGGGCACGGCGAGTCGTTCAGGAACGACGTCACCCTCTACCGCCACTGGTCCGACGTCCTCATGGAGGGGGAGTTCCCTGCGGGTGACGAGA
The DNA here is from genome assembly GCF_002027145.1 of Microbispora sp. GKU 823. Taxonomy (NCBI): domain Bacteria; kingdom Bacillati; phylum Actinomycetota; class Actinomycetes; order Streptosporangiales; family Streptosporangiaceae; genus Microbispora; species Microbispora sp. GKU 823. The sequence goes on from NZ_MWJN01000013.1 coordinate 89,101, forward strand.
AGTGGCAGTATCCGCCGTTCGCGGCGCTGCCGCTGCTCGCCCCTCGCCTGCTGCCGCTGGACTACCACGTCGCGTTCTACCTGCTGGCGGTGCTGTGCGACCTCGTGATCCTGCTCCTGCTGTGGCGGTTCTCGACCTCCCGCCGCGGCGGGGGCCGTACGGGCCCGTGGGCGTGGACCATGGGCGCGGCCCTGCTCGGCCCGGTGCTCGTCTCCCGGTATGACCTCATGGTCACGCTCGTGGCGGTGCTCGCGCTGACGACGTCGGCCAACCCGGCGGTGCGCGGGTCGCTCATCGGCGTCGGGCTCCTCGTGAAGGTGTGGCCGGTCGCGCTGCTCGCCGGACTGCGACGGTGGCGCGAACTGCTGACCGCGTCGGGGCTCACGCTCGTCGTCGCGGTGGCGGGATGCGGCGTGGCCGCCCTCGTCCTGCCGCACGCGCTGGACTTCCTGGCCGCGCAGGAGGAGCGGGGGCTGCAGATCGAGTCGCTGGCCGCCACGCCGTTCGCGCTCGCCCGGGCCCTCGGCTGGTGGGACGGCTACACCACCTACCAGCACGGCGCGATGGAGGCCGTGGGCGGCGGCGTGGGCGTCGCGACGTTGCTCAGCCTGGCCGCCACGCCCGTGGCGCTGGCGCTGGTCGGCCTGTGGTGGCTGCGCGCGGCCCCGAGCCCGCGGTCGTACTACGACGCCGCGCTCACCACCGTGCTCTTCCTGGTCGCCACCAGCCGGGTGCTGTCGCCACAGTATCTCGTTTGGGTGATCGGCATCGCCGCCGTCATCCTGTCGGTGCGGCGCGACCGGCCGGGCCCGACGCAGCGGCCGGCCGCCCTGCTCGTCATGGTCGCCGCCCTGCTCACGGGGATCATGTATCCCTGGGTGGAGCAGGACTACAGCTGGACGGGCGCCTGCCGGGGACGCTCGTGCTGGTGCTGCGCAACCTCGTCTTCCTGGCCGCGGCCGTCACGTCGTACGTGCAGTTGTGGCGCGCCACGCGCAGGCCTTATCGGGTGAGGCAGGGGCGGGGCCTTCAGGCGGCCCTACCCGCTTCCTGAGGGGTTCAATCCGCAGAGTTATCCACAGGGTGTGGACGACTGTCTACAGGTGCTTGCGCAGGAACGCGATGTCGTCGGCCTGGCCCTCGAACGGCGTCTCGACCACGATGGGCGCTCCGGCCGTCCGGCAGACCTCCAGGATCGACTCGGGGTCGATCTGCCCGCTGCCGAGGTTGGCGTGACGGTCGGCGCCGGAGTCGAACGCGTCCCGCGAGTCGTTGCAGTGCACGAGGTCGATGCGGCCCGTGATCGCCTTCACCCGCTCCACGAGCCCGGCGAGCTCCTCGCCGCCCGCGTGGAAGTGACAGGTGTCCAGGCAGAAGCCGACGACCGAGGGGTCCGGCGCCCCCGCCGTCACCGCGTCCCACAGCCGCGCGATGCGATCCAGCTTGCGCGCCATCGCGTTGCCGCCGCCGGCCGTGTTCTCGATCAGCACGGGGATCGGGCACTCGGTGCGCTCGAAGACCTTGCGCCAGTTGTCGAAGCCGGTCTGCGGGTCGTCGCCCGCGTTGACGTGCCCGCCGTGGACGATCAGGCCCTTGGCGCCGATGGCCGCCGCCGCCTTGAGATGCGCGTCGAGCAGCTTGCGGCTCGGGATGCGGATGCGGTTGTTCGCGGTGGCCACGTTGATGACGTACGGCGCGTGCACGTAGACGTCCACGTCCGAGGTGCGCAGGGCGTCGGCGGTGGCGGGTGTCACCGGGCCCTTCCACCCCTGGGGGTCGCCGAGGAAGAACTGCACCACGTCGGCGTCGCGGGCCGCCGCGTGCGCCAGCGGGTCGTCCTGGTCGACGTGGGCCCCGATCCGCGGGCGGGAGCCACTGTGGCTGTCCATGCCGTTCCTCCACCGTTGCGTGCGTGTCAAGGGGCTGCCGGACGCGGGGGGCGAACTCTATGCGCTCTCCAAGAGCGTTTCAAGAGGACACGCTGTTTCAAAAGTGCGAACCAGGGCAGTCGCGTGTCGCGCGCCCCCGAAACCCGCGCGCGATACTACTTCGTCGCCAAGGAGACGAGCATGAGATATCGCTTAGGCAGCTTCATCCTTCTCATCTACATCCTCGTCGGCCTTTACGTGGCCTGGCTCCACAACTACATCACCCCCACGCTCCTCAAGCAGGTCGCCCAGGCCCTGATCGCGGTCTTCCTGTGGTTCCTCGTGCTGCTCGGCGTGGACCTGCACATCGGCGGCTGAGCCGGCTCTTCTCAGCTGCGCAACGTGAATCCGCGGGGGAGGAAGCCCCCGTGCGCGATGCCCAGCGCGGCGCCCACGAACGACCCCACGATCCCCACGATGATCAGCGACCGCTGTCTGGAGGTCGACGAGACGAACTGGGCGTACAGGCCGCCCCAGAATCCGATCGCGCCCACCCATGACGCGATCATGTGGGCTGTCACGATGAAGCCCGTGACGAACGCCACCAGGCCGCACACCAGCGTCGCGATCGTCATCGCGTTCTCCCGCGGGTGCGGCCTGCCGTCCGTGTTCAGCGTGAGATGAACGGGGTGCCTTCTCTTGCGGCCGATGGCGTGTCGCATCGCGCCTACCCCCTCTCCGACCTCCAGTTTCGCTCTCCGGGACGGGTACGGCCAAGTGGCTGGTAGCCTTATTCGACTGCGTCTGATAAGGGCCGGGGGCATTGCCGCCCGGCGTGAGGCGCAGGGTCCTCCTGTCACGGCAAGGCGTCGTGACCGCAAGAGTCCAGAGGAGGTTGGATCACACATGCGTCGCTACGAGATGATGGTCATTCTCGACCCGTCCCTCGACGAGCGCACCGTGCAGCCGTCGCTCGACCAGTTCCTCACCGTCGTCCGCAACGACGGCGGCACCGTGGAGAAGGTCGACGTCTGGGGCCGTCGCCGCCTGTCCTACGACATCGCCAAGAAGTCCGAGGGCATCTACGCCGTGGTCGACCTGACCGCCGAGCCCGCCACCGTGAAGGAGCTGGACCGCCAGCTCAACCTGAACGAGGGCATCCTCCGCACCAAGGTCATCCGCCCCGAGCTCCACTGAGCTCCAATGGCAGAACCCCGAAGCCCGGCGATTTGTCGGGCCAGGGCCGTACTCTGAGCCCTTGACGGCTCAGCTGACGGGATAGGAAGGCGAAAGCGACCGATGGCAGCAGGCGACACCCAGATCACGATCGTCGGCAATCTTGTCGACGACCCGGAGCTGCGCTTCACCCCGACGGGGCAGGCCGTGGCCCGGTTCCGCATCGCGTCCACTCCGCGGTTCCTCGACAAGCAGACCAACGAGTGGAAGGACGGCGAGGGCCTGTTCCTCACCTGCAACGTCTGGCGGCAGGCGGCGGAGAACGTCGCCGAGAGCCTCCAGCGCGGCATGCGGGTGATCGTGCAGGGACGGCTGCGCCAACGGTCGTACGAGACCAAGGAAGGCGAGAAGCGCACGGTCTACGAGGTCGAGGTCGACGAGGTCGGCCCCTCGCTGCGCAACGCCACGGCGAAGGTCAACAAGACCTCCCGCCAGGGCGGTGGCGGCGGCTTCGGAGGCGGCCCGGCCAACGACCCGTGGGCGACCGCGGCGCCCGCTCCGCAGGGAGGCTACGGCTCCGGCGGTGGCGGCGGCTTCGGCGGCCCGCAGGGCGGTGGCGGCTTCGGCGGCGACTTCAGCGACGAGCCGCCCTTCTAGGTCACGGGGGCCTTCCGGTCCCACCACCGTAAACACAACCGAGCGACCATTCCCGCGACATGCGGGGCTCTGAGAGGAGCACCACGATGGCGAAGCCGGCAGTCCGCAAGCCCAAGAAGAAGGTTTGCCTTTTCTGCCACGACAAGATCTCCTACGTCGACTACAAGGACACGGGGCTGCTGCGGAAGTTCATCTCCGACCGCGGCAAGATCCGTGCCCGCCGGGTGACGGGCAACTGCACCCAGCACCAGCGCGACGTGGCGACCGCTATCAAGAACGCCCGTGAGATGGCCCTGCTGCCGTACACGAGCACCGCGCGCTGAGAAAGGAGACTCAGGACAAATGAAGCTCATCCTCACGACTGAGGTCTCCGGCCTCGGCGCTCCCGGCGACATCGTCGAGGTCAAGGACGGCTACGGCCGCAACTACCTCATTCCCCGTGGCTTCGCCATCCGCTGGACCCGCGGCGCCGAGTCGCAGGTCGCCTCGCTGAAGAAGGCGCGTGCCGCCCGCGAGATCCGCGACCTGGGCTCCGCCAAGGAGGTCGCCGGCCAGCTCGGCGCCCTCAAGGTGCGGCTCAAGACCCGCGCGGGCGAGTCGGGCCGGCTGTTCGGCTCGGTCACGACCGGCGACATCGCCGAGGCCGTCAAGGCCGCCGGCGGTCCGCAGCTCGACCGCCGTCGCATCGAGATCGGCAACGCGATCAAGAGCGTCGGCACCCACAAGGTGAGCGTCCGGCTGCACCCGGAGGTCGCCGCCACCCTCGATGTCGAGGTGGTCGCGGGCTGACACCCGTCGCAGTCCGTCGAGGGCCCTTCTCCGTACGCCGGGGAGGGGCCCTCGCGCTTCTCCGAGCCGCCCGGCGAGGCGATTCCCCTCAGGTAAACACGGGTTATACGGAACGCTAGTATCTTGCCGTCCGATTTAGCGGATTTCGTGGAAAGACCCCCTGATGGAGGCTGTGATGCGCCGTCCCTCACTCCTGCTGGCGTCCGGCGCCCTCGTGCTGGCGGCCGCCGCCTGCGCTCCGGCGGACGACACCTCCACCAGCGCGAGCGTCGCCGCGAGCCCGGCCGGTTCCGCCGCCGCGAACGCCTGCGCCAAGGAGAGCCTGAAGCTCACCACTCCCGGCAAGCTCACGATCGGCACCGACAAGCCGGCGTACGAGCCGTGGTTCAAGGACGACAACCCCTCCAACGGGCAGGGCTTCGAGAGCGCGGTCGCCTACGCGGTGGCCGAGAAGATGGGCTTCACCAAGGACGAGGTCACCTGGACGGTCGTGCCGTTCGACTCGTCGTTCGCCCCGGGGCCCAAGCAGTTCGACTTCGACGTCAACCAGATCTCGATCACCCCCGCGCGGCCAAGGCCGTCGACTTCAGCCAGGGCTACTACACGGTCAAGCAGGGCGTCGTGGCCCTCGACGGCACGAAGTTCGCCTCCGCCACGAGCCTCGCCGAGCTCAAGGACGCCAAGATCGGCGTCCAGGCCGGCACGACCGCCCTGGAGGCGGTGCGCTCGGTCATCCAGCCCAGCAACGAACCGAGTGTGTTCAACCAGCAGGTCGACGCGGTCAACGCGCTGAAGAACAAGCAGATCGACGCGATCGTCGTCGACCTCCCGACGGCCTTCTACGTCACCGCCGCCCAGGTGAAGGGCTCGAAGATCGTCGGCCAGTTCGCCGCGAACGGCGGGCAGCCGGAGGAGTTCGGCCTGCTGTTCCAGAAGGGCAGCCCGCTGGTGAGCTGCGTCGACAAGGCGCTCGGCGACCTGAAGTCGTCCGGTGAGCTGGCCCAGATCGAGAGCCAGTGGCTGACCGCCGCCGCGGGCGCTCCGGAGTTGAAGTGACCGACGGGCAATCGGCCGCGGCGGCTCCAGAGGACACGGGATCGCCCGTCTGGGTGAAGAGCGAGCGGCAGCTCCGCCGGGAGGCGGAGTTGCGCGCCCGCGGGCGGCGGTCGGTCTCGGTCGCCACCGCGTCCACGATCGTCGTGGTGTTGGCCCTGATCGTCGCGATCACCTCGTCGCCGGGGTGGCCGCGGGTCCGGGAGACGTTTCTCAGCCCTGAGGCGTTCGTCGCCGCGCTGCCCGACGTGCTGCGCGGGATCCTGCTCAACATCAAGATCTTCCTCATCGCCGAGGCGTTCATCCTGGTGCTGGGCCTCCTCGTCGCGCTGGTCCGCGGCCTGCGGGCGCCGGTGTTCTTCCCGCTGCGCGCCCTGGCCGTGCTCTACACCGACGTGTTCCGCGGCATTCCGACCATCCTGCTCATCTACCTGGTCGGGTTCGGCATCCCGGCACTCGAACTACAGGGCGCGCCGAGTGACCCGGTCACGCTCGGCATCATCGCGCTCGTGCTGTCCTACGGGGCCTACGTCGCGGAGGTGTTCCGGGCGGGGATCGAGTCGGTGCACCCCAGTCAGCGGGCGGCGGCGCGGTCGCTGGCCCTGAGCCACGGCCAGACCATGCGTTACGTGGTGCTGCCGCAGGCCGTCCGCCGGGTGGTTCCGCCCCTGCTCAACGACTTCGTCGCCCTGCAGAAGGAGAGCGCGCTGGTCTCCGTGCTCGGCCCGCTGGAGGCGCTGCGGCAGGCGCAGATCCACAAAGACACCGATTTCAACTTCACGCCCTACCTGGTCGCCGCGCTGCTGTTCATCGCACTGACGGTGCCGATGGCGCGGTTCACCGACCATCTCGCCGCACGGACCGCCCGGCGCCAAATGGGAGGCGGCACGGCATGAGCCTGCTCACGATCGAGGGCGTCTGGAAGCACTACCACGGGCAGAGCGTGCTGCGCGGGATCGACCTGGAGGTCGCCCCGCACGAGGTGGTCTGCCTGATCGGCGCGTCCGGCTCGGGCAAGTCGACGCTGCTGCGCTGCGTCAACCTGCTGGAGACGATCGACGACGGCGCCATCTACCTCGACGACACCGAGATCACCGACGTCCGGGCCGACGCGGACGACGTGCGCCGCCGTATCGGCATGGTGTTCCAGGCGTACAACCTGTTCCCGCACATGACCGTGCTCGACAACATCACGCTCGCGCCGCGCAAGGTGCACGGTGTGCGGCCGGAGGAGGCCGAGGCGCGGGCACGGGAGCTGCTCGACCGGTTCGGACTGGCCGACAAGGCGGGGGAGTACCCCGACCGGCTGTCCGGCGGCCAGCAGCAGCGCGTCGCCGTCATCCGCGCGGTCGCGACCAACCCCCGCCTGCTCCTGCTCGACGAGGTCACCTCCGCGCTCGACCCCACGCTGGTCACCGAGGTGCTCGGGGTGATCCGCGAGCTCAAGGAGACCGGGATGACGATGATCCTGGCCACCCATGAGATGGGCTTCGCCCGCGACATCGCCGACACCGTGTGCTTCCTGGAGGGCGGCGTGCTGCTGGAGAGCGGCCCGCCCGAGCAGATCTTCAGCGCGCCGGAGCATCCACGCACTCAGGCGTTCCTCCAGCGCGTGCTCGGTCGTGTCCCGTGATCTTTCTCGCCTACTGCGGTCGTCCAGACGGCGCCTCGCTGCGTTCTCGTCGTCGCCCATAGCTCCGCTATGGGCTCCTCCTCGGCCTTGCGACGCATCCGTCTGGCCGATCCTCGCTACGGCAAAAGATCACGGGACACTCCCTGGAGGCCCGCCGCATGTGAGTCAGGCGGCCGTCCCGCCGGTGACCATCCAGGTGGTGCCGTACGCGCGGAGGGCGAGCGTGACGAGCCGGGCGGCCATCCAGACGCCGAGCGCGATCCACAGGGCGACCAGGGTGCCCGCGACGGCGGCGAACGGCAGGTAGGCCAGCGTCGTCCACAGCCCCGCCCAGGCGAGGTAGCGCTGGTCGCCGGCCCCGATGAGCACCCCGTCGAGCACGAACACGACGCCCGCGATCGGCTGCAGGAGCGCGACCGGCCACAGCACGGCGAGCAGCTCGGTGGCCGCCTCTCCTCGCGCGTCGAACAGGGCCGGGACCAGCGGGCGCGCCAGCAGGACGGCCGCGCAGAACACGACGCCGCACCCCACGCCCCACATCACCATGCGCCTGGTGGCCGCCCGGGTGCCCGACGTGTCGCCCGCGCCCAGCGCGCGGCCCGTGATGGCCTGCCCCGCGATCGCGATGGCGTCGAGGGCGAAGGCGAGGAACGTCCAGATCCGGGCGGCGATCGTGTGCGCGCCGATCTGGTCATCGCCCATCCGGGTGGCGATCGAGGTGGCGACGAGCAGCACGGCCTGCAGGCATGCCGTACGGACGACCAGGGCGAACCCGGCGGCGCCGGCGGCCCGCACTCCGGCGAGGTCGGGCAGCAGCGAGGCGCCGTGCGCCCGGGCGGTCCGCACGACCAGCGCGAGGTAGGTCGCGGCGGCCAGGGACTGCGCGACGACCGTGCCCCAGGCCGACCCGGCGATCCCCCAGCCGAGGCCGAGCACGAACCAGACGTTGAGCAGCCCGTTCAGTACGAACGACGCGACGGACACGGCCAGCGGCGTGCGGGTGTCCTGCAGCCCGCGCAGCACGCCGGTGCCGGCGAGGACCAGCAGCATCGCGGGGGTGCCCAGGAGGCTGATGCGCAGATAAGTGACGGCCTGCGTGGCGAGCTGGCCCGTCGCTCCGAACAGGTGTACGATAAACGGAGCAAGAGGCCAGCACGCCACACTGACGGCCAGGCCGATGATCGCGGCCAGCCACAGGCCGTCCATCCCCTGGCGCATCGCCTGCCTGACGTCCCCCGCCCCCAGCCTCCGCGCGACCGCGGCCGTGGTGGCGTACGCGAGGAACACGCACAGCCCGACGAGAGCTGACAGGGCCGCGCTGGCCACGCCGAGAGCGCCGAGCGCAGGATCGGGGAGGTGGCCGACGATGACGGAGTCGGTGAGCAGGAAGAGCGGCTCGGCCACCAGTGCCCCGAACGCCGGGATCGCGAGCCTGAGGATCTCCCTGTCGTGGGCACGGCCGTGTCCCGTTCCGGAGGTAAGTGGCATAAGCCTATTTTGCGGCTTACGGAGCCATGCTCGATCGGTATCGCGAATCTCCGGTGACTTTCTTTCTTCCACAGGCCGTGGATATCGAAATCCCAGGTGGGAGCGGATCTCCTCGACGCGGTCACATCGCTGTCCACAGGGTCGTCCCCAGGGTTTTCACATGTCCGGGGAGCGGACTGCACACGTTGTCCACAGGGTTGTCCACTGGTCAAGTTGCCGCCCGGCCCTGGGGTTGGGGAGACTTGCGCACCGGGCTGGGGTTGCCGTGACCGCTGGGCAGGGGGTGTGAGGGTGAGCGTGCTCGACTTCCCGGGGGGATCGGGAGGCTCCGATTCGATGTTCGAGCGGACGCCGCCGCACAACATCGAGGCCGAGCAGTCGGTGCTGGGCGGCATGCTGCTGTCCAAGGATGCCATCGCCGACGTCATCGAGGTGCTGCGCGCCGACGACTTCTACCGGCCGGCCCACCAGATCGTCTTCGAGGTGATCACCGACCTGTACGGCCGGGGCGAGCCCGCCGACTCGGTGACCGTCTTCGACGAGTTGCAGAAGCGTGGCGAGGTCGCCCGGGTCGGCGGCGGTGCGTACCTGCACACGTTGACCGCGATCGTGCCCACCGCCGCCAACGCCGGCTACTACGCCAAGATCGTCCGGGAGCAGGCCGTCCTGCGCCGCCTCATCGAGGCCGGCACCCGCATCGTCTCCTACGGGTACGGCGGCCAGGGCGAGGAGGTCGACGACCTGGTCGACCGCGCGCAGGCCGAGATCTACAAGGTCACCGAGCGCCGCACGTCCGAGGACTACCTCCCGCTTTCGGAGATCATGCCGTCGGCGCTCGACGAGATCGAGGCCATCGGCAGCCGCGGCGGCCAGATGGTCGGCGTCCCTACCGGCTTCCAGGACCTCGACGCCCTGACCAACGGCCTCCACCCCGGCCAGATGATCGTCGTGGCCGCCCGCCCCGCGATCGGAAAGAGCACCCTAGGGCTGGATTTCGCCCGATCTGCGGCGATCAAGCATGGGATGACCACGGTCATCTTCTCGCTGGAGATGTCGCGCAACGAGATCACCATGCGTCTGCTGTCCGCCGAGGCTCGGGTGGCGCTGCACACGATGCGCTCGGGCATGATGAGCGACGACGACTGGACGCGGATGGCCCGCCGCATGGGCGAGGTCGCTGAGGCGCCGCTGTTCATCGACGACTCCCCGAACATGTCGATGATGGAGATCCGGGCCAAGTGCCGCCGCCTCAAGCAGCGTCACGACCTGCGTTTCGTGATCGTCGACTATCTCCAGCTCATGAGCTCGCCCAAGAAGACCGAGAGCCGTCAGCAGGAGGTCTCGGAGCTGTCCCGGGCCCTGAAGCTGCTGGCCAAGGAGCTTGAGGTGCCGGTCATCGCGATCTCCCAGCTCAACCGTGGTCCCGAGCAGCGTACGGACAAGCGCCCGCAAGTGTCGGACCTACGTGAATCGGGCTCCATCGAGCAGGACGCCGACATGGTCATCCTGCTGCACCGGGAGGACGCGTACGAGCGGGAGTCGCCACGCGCGGGCGAGGCGGACCTGATCGTGGCCAAGCACCGAAACGGCCCCACGGCCACGGTCACGGTGGCCTTCCAGGGCCACTACAGCCGCTTCGTGGACATGGCCACTCACTGACGTCGTCATCATGCGCCGACCGCGCGGCGGGCACGCGTCCGACCGCGAGGCCGCCGGGGCGGGAACCTGAGGCCTTCGGGCCGACGGCGTCAGCGGTCAGTCGACCTCGGGCCAGTCCCAGCCGAGCTGGAAGAACATGCCCAGGCGGTCGCTCACCGCGCGCATCTCGGAGATCTTCCCGTCCCGCAGGGTGAGGATGAAGATCGCCTCGACGGTGAACGAGCGGTGGGTGGGCTCGGGCATGCGCGGGTGGGAGCCGGAGTTCACCCCCGACATCGTCAGCCGCACGGCCACCCGGTCGCCCTCGCCGATCATCTCCTCGACCTTCAGGTGGAACGGGTCGAACGCGTCGAGCTGCTGGGCGATGGCGTCGAACGCCGCGCCCGGCTCGTCGGGCTCCCCGTGGATCACCTTGTTGTGGTCGATCACGTCGTCGGTCATGTAGCGGCGCAGGTCGCCCAGCCTCCGGTCGTTGATCGCGTCGAACAGCCCTTGGACGACGGTCTTCGCGGCGGTGCTCATGGGTGCTCCCCTTCGTTTTCTTACGGTGTAAGAGGACGATATTCTTACGACGTAAGAGACGTCAAGTGGAGGATCGATGCCGCGAGTGGGACTGTCCCGGGAGAAGGTGCTCGCCGCCGCGCTGGGCCTGGTCGACAGGGAGGGCATCGCGGCGCTGTCGATGCGCAAGCTCGGCGCCGAGCTGGGCGTGGAGGCGATGACGCTCTACTACTACGTGCCGAACAAGGACGCCGTCCTGGACGGGCTCATCGACATGGCGGTCTCGCGGGTCACGGTCGAGCCGGTGGGCCCGTGGCGGGAGTGGCTTCGCGCCTTCGCGGTCGCGATCCGGCGGGAGCTGCTCGCGCACCCCGCCCTGCTGCCGCTGGTCGCCACCCGGCCGGTGCTCGCGCCCGGCGGTCTCGCGACCGTGGAACGGATGGCGGCCGCGCTGCGGGCCGAGGGGTTCGGCGCACTGGAGGGGCTCCAGCTCGTCAACGCGGTGGCGACGTTCGTCGTGGGGCACACGCTGGCCGAGGCCGGACGTACGCCGGGGCACGACGAGCCGGACGTCGCCGGCGTGATGGAGAGCCTCGACCCGGGGGAGTATCCCGTGCTGGCCGAGGCGCTGCGCGCCGGGCTCGGCACTCCCGAGGACCATCAGGAGCGCTTCGACCGCGCGCTCGACGCCCTGCTCCGGGGTCTGGCTCCCCGCGCCACCCTCTAGATCACGCCGACTGGCCGTACGCACGGCGGCTGTGGTTTTCCCCACCCCTGAACGGCCACGCGCCTCATGGTGGCTCTACCCTGATCGTTCCTAGTCTCGGGCGCATGACGGAATGGCTGATTCACCTGATGGAGCTGCTCGGCGCGCCGGGGGCCGCGATCGCGATCGCGCTGGAGAACCTCTTCCCGCCCCTCCCCAGTGAGGTGATCCTGCCGCTGGCCGGTTTCACCGCCTCCCGGGGAGAGATGAACCTGCTCGCCGTCCTGCTGTGGACCACGGCCGGCTCGGTGGCCGGGGCGCTGGCGCTGTACTGGGTGGGCGCGATGCTCGGTCGTGAGCGCACGCTGGCCCTGGCCGCGCGGATCCCGCTGCTGAAGGTCTCCGACATCACCAAGACCGAGGCCTGGTTCCTCAAGCACGGGCGCAAGACGGTGTTCTTCGGCCGGATGATCCCGATCTTCCGCAGCCTGATCTCCGTTCCCGCCGGCGTGGAACGCATGCCGCTGGGCGTCTTCACGCTCCTGACCACGGCAGGGAGCCTGCTCTGGAACACCCTCTTCGTACTGGCAGGCTGGACGCTCGGCGAGAACTGGTCTCTGGTGGAGAAGTACGTGAGCGTGGGCACCAACGCGGTCGTCGCCACGGTGCTGCTGGCCGTGCTGGTCTTCGTGGGCGTACGGCTGAGTGAGCGGCGCAAGGGGCGGCATGCGCTGGACGGTTAGAGCGCTGAGGCTCGTCGGGGCGGTGGCCGCAGGCGCGGTCACCGCCCTTCCGGGGTTGGTCTTCGTCCTGGTGGCGGTGCCGTTCGCCGGCCGTCCCGCGGTGCGCGCGACGGCCGCACGGCTGACCGGCCTGGAGTTGCGGCGGCTGCGCCTGGACCTTCCGGGCCGCACCGAGGAGGGTGAGCTGCGCTTCCTGGCCGCCCGGGCGCCCGTGGGCCTCCTGGGCGGCCTGGTGGTGCTGCTGCTGGTGGTCGGCGTCGGTATGGCGGTCAGGCTGGCGTGGTCCTGGGGGCGCGGGGAGGCGTTCGACGGCATGCTGCCCACCCCGCCGTTGCTGGCCTACTTCCTCCTCGCGGGCGTCGTCCTGCTTTTCCTGGACGTGTCCGGCCTGGTGGGGGTGGACGCGCTGGAGCGGCGGCTCGCCGTACGCCTGCTCGCTCCCGACCCCGCCGAGGTGCTCCGGCGGCGGATCGCCGAGCTGACCGAGAGCCGCGCCGGGGTGGTCGCGGCGGTCGACGCCGAGCGGCGGCGGATCGAGCGCGATCTCCACGACGGGGTGCAGCAGCGGCTGGTGGCGCTGTCCATGCTCGCGGGACGCGCCCGCCGGGGCCGCCCCGAGCTGCTGGAGCAGGTCCACGAGCAGGCTCAGCAGGCGCTGGTCGAGCTGCGCGAGGTGGCCTGGCGGGTGTACCCGTCGGGGCTGGACGCGCACGGGCTGGGGGAGGCGCTCGCCGGCGTGGCCGAGCGGGCGCCGGTCAAGGTCACGGTGACCTGCGCGCTGCCGGAGCGGCCCCCGTCGGTGGTGGAGGCCGCCGCCTACTTCGTGGCCAGCGAGGCGGTGACGAACGCGGCCAAGCACTCCGGGGCCACCCTGGTCACCATCGACGTACGTCAGGAAGGCACGATGGTCGTCGTGCGAGCGGAGGACGACGGCGTGGGCGGAGCCGACGCCACCGGCGGCGGGCTGACCGGGCTGGCGCGGCGGGTGGCCGCGCTGGACGGCCGGTTCACCGTGACCAGTCCGCCCGGCGGGCCCACTGTGATCGAAGCGGAGTTGCCGTGCGGGTGATGCTGGCCGAGGACTCGGCGCTGTTGCGCGAGGGCCTGGTGCGGCTGCTGAAGGAGGAAGGCCACGACGTCCTGGCCGCGGTGGGCGACGCCGACGCGCTCCTGGAGGCGGTGGACGGCGACAGGCCCGACGCGGTGGTGGTCGACGTACGCATGCCGCCCACCCACACCGACGAGGGCCTGCGCGCCGCGCTGGAGATCCGGCGGCGCGGCCGGAGGTCAAGGTGCTGGTGCTGTCGCAGTACGTCGAGAAGAAGTACGCCACCGAGCTGATGAGCGGCAGCATCGACGGCGTCGGCTATCTGCTCAAGGACCGCGTGGCCCAGGTCGGCGACTTCCTGGACGCGCTCGAGCGGGTGGGCGCGGGCGGGACGGCGTTCGACCCGGAGGTGGTGCGCCAGTTGCTCGCGCGCACCAGCCACGCCGACCCGCTGGCCCAGCTCACCGCCCGCGAGCGCCAGGTGCTTGAGCTCATGGCCCAGGGCCTGACCAACGCCTCGATCGCCCAATCCCTGCACGTCTCGCAGAGCGCGGTGGAAAAGCACGTCAACGCGCTGTTCGACAAGCTCGCGCTGTCGCACACGACCGGCTACAGCCGCCGGGTCCTGGCCGTGCTGCGCTACCTCGGCTCCTGAACCGCTGCGGTTTTCCGCAGGTCGAGTGGGCGGCGCACCGCATTCCTCCGCGAAGCCGATCTCCATAGCGTTGATCACATGATGCAGACGATGACGAACGTGCTGGTGGCGATGACCGTCGCGGCGGGCGGCCAGGCCGTGGACGTACGCCCCGACCTGGAGAAGATCGTCGCGGGCGGCGGGGCGACGGCCGCCCTGGCGCGGGTCTCCGACGGCGGCCACACCTGGTCGGGCGCCGCGGGCGTGCGCGACATCGAGCGCGGTGGACGGCCGTCGCCCAACGGCTACTTCCGGATCGGCAGCGTCACCAAGACCTTCGTCGCGACGGTGGTGCTCCAGCTCGTGGACGAGGGCAAGGTGCGGCTCGACGACCCCATTGACGAGTACCTCCCCGGTCTGGTGCCGGGCGGCGAGCAGATCACCGTCCGGCGGCTCCTCAACCACACCAGCCACCTGTACGACTACATGAGCGAGCCCGGATACTCGACCAACCGCTGGCGCGGCGACGCCCGGTTCCGCTCCTACGAGCCGCGCGAACTGCTCAAGGTGGCCTTCGCCAAGAAGCTCCCCGACGACGGGAAGTGGCACTACTCCAACACCAACTACGTCGTGCTCGGGCTGTTGGTGGAGAAGCTGACCGGCCACCCGTACGGCGAGGAGGTCACGCGCCGGATCCTGCGCCCGCTGGGGCTGCGCCACACGGTGGTGCCGGGCGACCGTGCAGGGCTGCCGTCACCGCACGCCAAGGGGTACGAGCCGCTGCCCGGCCTGGTGGACGCGACGCGGATGAATCCCTCGCTGGACTGGGCCGCCGGGGAGATGATCTCGACCGCCGCGGACCTGGAGCGGTTCATGTCGGCGCTGCTCGGCGGCAAGCTGATCAGCGACGCGTCCTTGCAGGCGATGCGCACGACGGTGGAGACGGGAGCCGGATTCGGCTACGGGCTCGGGCTGCAGGCCTACCGGCTCCCGTGCGGCACGGTGTGGGGGCACAGCGGGGAGCTGATCGGTTATCTGACGTTCGCGTTCCGGTCGGACTCGGGCACGTCGCTGACCCTGTCGATCAACCCCTCTACCCGCAACCCGACGACCCCGGAGGTCATGGGGATCGCCGTCAAGGTGTTCTGCGGGTCGGCGGGCTAGTACCCGGCGCACACGTTCCGGTACGCCGGGGCCCCGGGAGTTGTCACTCGGCCCCGGCCTGCCCGGCCTTCTCGTGTTCGAGTGCCCCCACCCGCCCGGCCGCCCACTCGGCCCAGTCGCGCTGCGCGGCGGTCAGGCGCAGGCCCCACTCCAGCGCGATGTCGCCGTAGAGCCGCAGCGCGTCGTCGCCCTGGCTGATCACGAACTCGCGGATGCCGCGGAGCTGGTCGTGCTCGTGGACGGCCCGCTCGGCCAGCCGCTCCAGGTAGCCGCGGGCGGCGTCGGCGCCGACCTGGTCGAGGAAGAAGACGCGCAGCAGCATGTCGCTGCGCCGGCTCAGGGTGGGCGGCACCTCGACCAGCCAGTGGCGCAGCTCGGCCCGGCCCTCCTCGGTGATCTCGTATTCCTTGCGCCCGCGCGGGCCCTCCGCCGCGACCCTCACCAGCCCTTCCTTGGCCAGCCGGCCGAGCTCGGCGTAGAGCTGGCTCTGGGTCGCGGGCCAGACGTTCTCCAGGGACAGCTCGAAGGTCTTCAGCAGGTCGTACCCGCTGGCGGGCCCGGCCGACAGGAGGCCGAGCATGGCATGACGAAGGCTCATGGGTCCGATCGTACATTCCTGTGTTGACATGTCGCTAGCGGAGGTTCTACTTTCGACATGTCACTCATGGAATGTCGAACCTAAGGAACTCCCCCGTGCTCCGTTACGTCCTGACCTTCCTCCCCTGGATCGCCTTCGCCGTTCTCAGCACGAACGGCGAGGCCCGTTTCGGAGCCGCGGCCGCGCTCCTCGTCTCGATCGTGCTGCTCGCCATCGACCGCAGGGCGGGGCGCGGCTGGGACGAGATGGTCATCGAACTCAGCTCTGGGGTGTTCTTCGCCGGTCTGACGCTCGCCGCGTTCACGGTCACGCCGGCACCCTTCGGCGAGTACGGCCCGGCCGTCTCGGTGGCCTGGCTGGCCCTCACCGCCTGGGGGTCGCTGGCCATCCGCAAGCCGTTCACGCTGGGCATCGCCCGCCGGACGACCCCGGCCGAGGTGCAGGCGACCCCGCTGTTCTACCGGGTCAACGCCGTCATCACCGCCGTGTGGGCGGTCGGCTTCACCCTCAACGCCGTCGGCCTCGCCCTGCTGCTCGCCTTCGCCCCGCACGCCACCGCCGCGATCATCGCGGTGAAGGTCTGCGGCTTCGCGCTCCCCGCCCTGTTCACCATCCGCTACCCCCAGATCGTCCGCGCCCGCTACGCCGCCTGAAGGGAGTCACCGACATGACCGCCTCCTACCTGACCGGCCGCCTCGCCCCCGTGTCCGACGAGATCGACGCGATCGACCTGCCGGTCGAGGGCACGCTGCCGCCCGAGCTCACCGGCCGCTACTTCCGCAACGGCCCCAACCCCCGCCCCGGCGAGGACGGCGGGCACTGGTTCGTCGGCCACGGCATGATCCACGGCATCCGGCTGCGCGACGGGCGGGCCGAGTGGTATCGCAACCGCTGGGTCCGCACCACCCGCTTCGCCGGCGCGCCGTACGTGCACGAGCGCGGCGTCGACCTCGCGGCCGTCCCCGCCAACACCCATGTGATCCGGCACGCCGACAAGATCCTCGCGCTCGTGGAGAACGGCCTGCCGTACGAGATGACGCCGGAGCTCGACACGGTCGGCCCCTGCGACTTCGGCGGGCGGCTGGCCACGGCGATGACCGCCCACCCGAAGGAGGACCCGATCACCGGGGAGCTGCACTTCTTCGGGTACGGCTGGGCCGCGCCCTATCTCACCTATCACCGGCTGTCGGCCGACGGCGAGCTGGTGGAGAGCCGGCCGGTGGACGTGCCGGGGCCCACCATGGCCCACGACTTCGCGATCACCGAGCACCACGTGGTGTGGCTCGACCTGCCGGTCGTCTTCGACTTCGACCTGGTGGGCCGCGGCATGCCGTACCGGTGGGACGACGCGTACGGCGCGCGGCTGGGCGTGATGAGCCGCGGGACCGGCGACGTGCGGTGGTTCGAGATCGACCCCTGCTACGTCTTCCATGTGGGCAACGCGAGCGAGGACGAGCACGGGCGCGTCGTCGTCGACGCGGTGCGCTACTCGCCGGGGGCGTTCTGCGGCTTCTGGCCCACCATCGGGGGCGCGGCCAACCCGGCCGCCCACACCGGGGGCGCGGCTCTGCACCGCTGGACGCTCGACCCCGCCATCGGCATCGCGAAGGACGAGCCGCTCGACGACCTGGACGTGGAGTTCCCGACGATCAACGAGACCCGCACCGGCCTGACCAGCCGTTACATCTACGCGGTCGGCAAGGGCGCGATCGTGAAGTACGACACCGCGAACGGCACGAGCCGGGCCCACCGGACGGGCGAGCGCTCGCCCGGCGAGGCCGTGTTCGTCCCCGCTGCGGGCGCCAGGGCCGAGGACGAGGGCTGGCTGCTGTCGATCGCGGGCACCGAGCACGGCGCGGAACTGCTCGTGCTCGACGCGTCGGACCTGGCCCAGGTGGCGTCCGTACGGCTGCCGCGCCGGGTGCCCGCCGGATTCCACGGCTCGTGGATCCCCGACGACGTTCCCGGAGCGTGAGCCGTACGGACGCTCATCGGGGGATCAGACCCGGGTGACGCGGACGGCGTCGGCCACGACGTAGCCCGTGCCCGAGGTCCAGCGACTGACGCCGACGGCGTTGTAGGTGCCGGCGTTGAGGGAGAACGTGCCCAGGCTGCGCCAGGTGCCGCCGCCGGAGCGCTGGTCGACGTAGACCGTCTGGTTGCCGCTCGACGTCGCCACGATGTACGGCGCGGAGGAGTTGTAGCCGGGGTCGGACGGATACCAGACCTCGACCCGGTAGGTGCCCGCGCTGGGGACGGCGACCTGATACCAGGCAGGATCGCTGGCGGCCACGGGGTTCGCGAAGCGGTAGTCGGCGCCGTAGCGCTGGCCGGAGTAGGACGAGGTGCCCCAGTTCGCGCTCGCTGTGAACTGGCCGCTCGAATTGTCCACCGTGGCCGACCACGACGGGGTGCCGCCGCCGGTCACGTAGTTCATGTAGGTCGTCCAGTTCCAGTAGGAGCCGGGGTCGGTGTGGGTGGCGCCGGGCACCTCGTTGTGGCCGATGATGTGCGCGCGGTCCTTCGGGATGCCGTACTTGTCGCAGATGGCGCGGGTCAGCGCCGCGGAGGCGCGATACATGGCGTCGGTGAACCACGAGGCGTCGCTGATGTAGCCCTCGTGCTCGATGCCGATGGAGCGGGTGTTGTAGGACCAGTTGCCCGCGTGCCAGGCGATGTCCTTCTCCCGCACCGTCTGCGTGATCTCGCCGTTCGACGACTTGACCACGTAGTGCGCCGAGACCTGGGCGGCGGAGTTCTGGAACCAGGAGATCGTGCCGGCGTACGAGCCCTGGGTCACGTGGATGACCACCCGGTCGATGGCGTAGCTCGACGGGCGGCTCGATGCGGTGTAGTTGGCGGAGCTGGCCGGCACCCACGCGGCGGGGCCGTAGTCGGTGCTGAGCGTCTCCACCGGGGAGTTCAGGTCGCGGACCCGGGCGTACGCGCCGCGGTCCGCGGTGACCTCCCGCGGCGCGACCGTGACGCCGCGGGCCTTGATCCCGAGGCCGAGCTGCTCGTAGACGGAGTCGGCGTAGAGGCGGGCGACCTCGGGTGAGGCGGCGTTGGAGTATCGGGCCACGGCCTGATACCAGCGGCCGGCGTCCTTCCTCGCGGTCTCGTCGAGGCCGAGCTCGTCGGCGTGGGCGCGCAGCAGGGCCGCGCCGCCCATGACGTTGGCCTCGGTGTCGGAGCGCAGCGTCTCGACCGGCAGCCCGGTCAGCTCGGCGGCCTTCTCCAGGGCGTGGACCGTGGGGTTGCTGACCAGGTGCATGACGCCGTAGCCGCCGCTGGCGCTCGGCTTGCCGCCGTGGTCGTCCAGGTGGGTCTCGGCGTAGGCCACGGCGACCAGCAGGTCGCGCGGCACGTCGTGCGCGGCGGCGGCGCGGTCGAACGCCGCGGGAAGCGGGGTGGGCCCGGCCGCCATGGCGGGCCGTCCGGTGAGGCCACAGAGGACGAGGAGGGCGGCGAGGACGGTGGCGGTGAGGGCGGCTAATCGGGCGAGGGGGAGACTCATGCGGGGCTCCTGGTGAGGGGGGTGACGGCTGCACCGTATGCCAGTTCTGACACGATGTCGATAATTGACATCACAGCCGTGTAAGAAGAAACTTTCCGCCTTCGTCGTCGTGCTGTGACCGGATTTGGGCCCCCTCCGATCGGCTGAAAACTATTGCATGGTCAAGGGAAGGCGTTGAAACTTCCCTTCGTGACCACGCTTCCGCGTACCCTCCTGGCCACGTTCATCGTCCTGGTCGTCACTCTCGTCACTCCCCGGTCCGAAGCCGCGGCGGCCTGCGCCACGGACCCCGCGACGCCCAAGCGGCAGCTGCGCGCCATGTGGATCTCCACGGTCGCCAACATCGACTGGCCCAGCCGCACCGGCCTGAGCGTCTCCGCACAGCAGGCCGAGCTGCGCTCCTGGCTCGACCTGGCCGTCAGCAAGCGCATGAACGCCGTGATGGTGCAGGTGAGGCCCACCGCCGACGCCTTCTGGCCCTCGCCGTACGAGCCGTGGTCGCAGTGGCTGACCGGTGCCCAGGGCCGCGACCCCGGCTACGACCCCCTGGCGTTCCTGGTGGCCGAGGCCCACGCCCGCGACCTCGAGCTGCACGCCTGGTTCAATCCGTACCGGATCGCCAACGACGACGACCCGGCCACGCTGGTCTCCACCCACCCGGCCCGCGTGCATCCCGACTGGCGCTTCGCGTACGGCGGCAAGCTCTACTACAACCCCGGCATCCCCGAGGTCAGGGCCTTCATCGAGGACGCCATCATGGACGCCGTCACCCGATACGACATCGACGGCGTCCACCTCGACGACTACTTCTACCCCTATCCGGTGAGCGGCCAGGCCCTCCCCGACTCCGCCACCTTCAGCCGGTACGGCGGAGGCTTCTCCGACATCGGCGACTGGCGCCGGGACAACGTCGACCGGCTCGTACGGGAGCTGGACCAGCGCGTCCACGCGGCCAAGCCGTGGGTGTCCTTCGGCGTCAGCCCGTTCGGCATCTGGCGCAACTCCGCCACCGACCCGCTCGGCTCCCGGACCTCCGGGCTGCAGTCGTACGACGCGATCTACGCCGACACCAGGCTGTGGGTGAAGCAGGGCTGGGTGGACTACGTCGCGCCGCAGATCTACTGGAACATCGGCTACGGCCCCGCCGCGTACGAGGTGCTCACCGCCTGGTGGTCCGACGTCGTCAGGGGGACCGGCGTCGGCCTGGTCGTCGGCCAGGCCGCCTACCGGGTCGGCGCGAGCGGCCAGGACGCCGCCTGGCAGGACCCGGCCGAGCTCAGCGACCACCTCTACGACAACAGGAAGCACCCCGAGGTGACCGGCGACGTCTACTTCAGCGCCAAGGACGTCAGGGCGGACCGGATCGGGGGCTTCTCGGCCCTCGTGGCGGCCCACTACTCCCGGCCGGCGCTCCCGCCCGCGCGGGGCACCGGCAACCCGCCCCCCGCTCCGTCGAGCACCTCCGCCGTCCGCACCTCGACCGGCGTCACCCTCTCCTGGCAGGGCAGCGGCTCCTCGTACGCGGTCTACCGGGTCGACGGCGCGGTCCCGACGGCCGATCCGTGCTCCATCGCCGACGCCCGCAACCTGCTGACCACGACCGGGCAGACGAGCTACACCGACACCACCGCGACGGGCACCGTCACCTACTACGTCACCGCGCTCGACCGATGGCGGCAGGAGAGCGCGCCCAGCGGCGGTGCGACCGCCACCGGGGCGTCCGCGATCGTGGTCGACAACGCCGGGACGTCCTTCACCGCGGGCTCGGCCTGGGGCACCTCGGCCTACTCCGCCCAGCGGTACGGCGCCGACTACCGCTTCGCCACCCCCGTGGCCGCCAGCGACCCGGCCTGGTTCACCGCCACGATCCCCAGTGCCGGGAGCTACCGGGTCGAGGTCTGGTATCCGTCCGACCCCGGCTACAACAGCGCGGCGCCGTACATCGTGGCGACGTCGAGCGGCAACCGTACGGTCGCGGTGGACCAGCGGACGGGCGGCGGCCAGTGGCGCTCGCTCGGCACGTTCACGCTGTCCGCCGGGACTTCGAAGGTGGTCGGCGTGAGCCGGTGGACCTCCGCCACCGGCTACGTCGTCGCCGACGCCGTCCGCATCACGAAGGTCTAGCTAGGGGACGGGCCGGTAGTGCGTGGTGATCCGGCCGTCGTCCAGCACGTGCAGGGCGACGGCGGCGGCAGGTCGTAGTCCACCGGAGGGTGCGCCGAGGTCTCGGACGGCAGCAGCGCGGTGCTGACCACCCCCGGCGCGACCAGCAGCGGCAGCCCGGCGAACGTCGTCGCCGCGGCCGTGTGGGCGTGCCCGGCCAGTACGGCGATGGCGTGCGGGTGGCGGCCCAGGACCTCCGCCAGGCCCTCCGGCCGCCCGAGCCGGATCTCGTCCACGTACGGGATGCCGAGCGCGACGGGCGGGTGGTGCATGCCGACGAAGGCCGGGACGCCGGGGGTGGCGGCGAGCACGGAGTCGAGCCAGGCCAGGGTGTCGTCGTCCAGCGCGCCCTCGGGGCGGCCGGGGATGCTGGAGTCGCACAGCGCGATCGTCGCGTGGTCGAGGTTGAGCGCCTGGTTGACCGGGTGGTCGCCGTCCTGCTCCAGCAGGACCTTGCGGAGGTTCCCCCGTGCGTCGTGGTTGCCCGGGCACAGCACGAGCGGCACGTCGTCACCGGCGATCAGCTCGCGGACGGTCTCGTACTCCTCCATCGCGCCGTGGTCCGCCAGGTCGCCGGTGAGCACGATCGCGTCGGGCCGCAGCGACCGCGCGTAGGTGAGCGCGCGGGCGGCGCGCGAGGTGTTCCGCTCGCTTCCGTCGATGTGGATGTCGCTGACGTGCGCCAGCACGAGCATGGGGTACCTCCGGGGCAATGGTGGGGGCTTCAGCTTCTCACGCCGGAGAGCGGCGGTCAGGACGGACATCGCACCCAGCACTTATGGCATCGAGCCCGCCGCTCTCGACCCGGCGCTCGCGACCGCGGCGTACGCCGAGTCGCCGGAGCCGTTCACGAACCGCGCGTCGACCGCCCGGACAGCCGTTCGGCGAGGATCCGGGCCCTGGCGAGCTGCACCTTCCTCGCCTGGCCCGCCGCGAACCCCACCACGAGCCACGGCGCGCTCAGGTCCAGCCGGTCGTCCATCCGCGTGCCGCCCGCCTCTGGGGACAGGTCGAACCGATAGCCCATGTGGACGCCGCCGGGGCTGCGCACCTGTCCCCGTACGGACAGTCCCCCGGCCAGGTGCTCGGTCAGCAGCGTGACCGCGATGGGGTTGTCGTACTTCAGGCCGAGGAAGCGGAACCGCTCGATGGAGGTGTAGCGCACCACCCCCGGCTCGGAGGTGTCGACGTCCCGCACGGCGACGACGAGCGGCGACAGGCCGATGTAGCTCTCCGGCGTGGTGAGGTGCTCGAACACCTCCTCCGGCGCGGCGTCCACGTGGAACGTGTTGGTCAGCACCCGTGCGGGCACCCTTGTCTCCCCTTATTGGGCGTGGCTTGATGGGGGAATTGTGGCAGGGCCGGATCGCCGCGCGGACGCCAGATGATCACGAAGAGGTGTCGCGCAGGAAAGCCGCCGTCGCGGGATCGGCCGGGTAGAACGACTCGATGGCCAGCTCGGAGACCGTGATGTCGAGCGGAGTGCCGAAGGTCGCCACGATGCTGAAGAACGACAGCTCCCGCCCGGCCCGCCGCACCCGGAGCGGCACGAGGATGTCCCCGGGGCCGGGCAGCTCCACCTCCGGCTCCGGCTGGTCGCAGGGGTAGTCGCGCAGCTCGGCGTACAGCTCGGTGAGCCGCGGGTCGGCGGTGAGCGTGATCTGCCGGCGCAGCCGTCCGAGCAGGTGCGCCCGCCACTCGCCCAGGTTCAGGATGTGCGGGGCGAGCCCTTCCGGGTGCAGGCTCGCCCGCAGCACGTTGCTCAGCAGGTCGGGGTCCACGCCCTCGGCCAGCAGCGCGATGCCCTCGTTCGCGTCGACGAGCTCCCAGGTGCGGTCCACCACCACGGCCGGGTAGGGGTCGTGGGCCGACAGCAGCCGCCGGATCGCCTCGCACACCGCCGCCATCCCCGGTGAGTCGAGCGGCGACTCGGTGTAGACGGGGGCATATCCGGCGGCCAGCAGCAGGTGGTTGCGCTCGCGGAGCGGAAGGTCCAGGTGCTCGGAGAGATGGAGCACCATGTCGCGGCTCGGCGTGGCCCGGCCGGTCTCCAGGAAGCTGATGTGCCGGGTGGAGATCTCGGCCTGGTTGGACAGATCGAGCTGGCTCAGCCGCCGGTGCTCGCGCCACTGGCGCAGGAGCTCCCCGAACGGCCGCTGGTGAAGCGTGGCAACGGTCACGCAAAGGACGCTATCCGGTCGCCGATCGGCCCGGCGATTACCCCTGGGGTAGGCGCCGGGCGCCCGGGCGGCATCGACTACTCCCAGCGGAACAGCCGGGCCGCGGCGAGACCGGCGGCCAGCGCCCAGCCCGCCAGTACGGCGAGGTGGAGCGGCTGGGGGACATGCCCGCCCAGGGCGTCCATCAGCCCCTGCCCGAAGGCGCCCGTGGGCGTGAAGTCGCTGATGCGGCGCAGGATTTCGGGCATGAGCGGCCGGGGCAGCCACATCCCGGCGAGGAACAGCAGGGGGAACATGAGGGCGGAGCCCACTCCCTGGGCGACCCGGGAGTTCGGCGTCACGGCGGCCAGCAGCAGGCCGATGGTGAGCATGGTGAGCGTGCCGAGGACGAAGATCGCCACGAACGCCCAGGGCGAGCCGGGCAGCGGCACCCCCAGGATCAGGTGACCCAGCGCCAGCGTCAGCGTGGTGGCGACCACGGACACGACCACGTTGATCAGCAGTTGGGCCGCCAGCAGCGCGCCGGGACGCACCGGCGTGGTGGACAGCCGCCGCAGCACGCCGCGTTCCCGGTAGATCACCAGGGTACCCGGCAGCACGCTCAGCCCGAGCGTCACGATCGACAGCAGCACCATCATCGCGGTGAAGGGCGCGTCCACGAACCGCTGGCCGCCCAGCGACGGATCCGCGTCGCGGAAGCCGGGGATCGTCGCGCCGAGCCCCAGCAGCAATCCCACCGGCAGCAC
This sequence comes from Microbispora sp. GKU 823, assembly GCF_002027145.1. NCBI lineage: Bacteria > Bacillati > Actinomycetota > Actinomycetes > Streptosporangiales > Streptosporangiaceae > Microbispora > Microbispora sp. GKU 823. The sequence goes on from NZ_MWJN01000013.1 coordinate 113,424, forward strand.
GATCGCGAAGAACACCGCCATCGGCTCGCGGAGGAAGAGCCGGGCCTCCACGGTCGTGAGTCTCGTCAGGGCTCTGGTCATGACTTCTCCTGGCTGCCGGTGAGCGGCCCGGTGACGGGCTCGGTGGTGGGCTCGGTGGTGGGCTCGGTGGTGGGCTCGGTGGTGGGCTCGGTGAGGGTGAGGAACGCGTCGTCGAGGGTGGTGCGCTCCATGCGCAGGCCACGGGTGCGGGACGGGGGAGCACGGCGGCGACGGCGCTCAGCAGGTCGCCGGTGCCGGTGACGGTGACCTCCGCGCCGTTCCTGGCGACGGACGCCACCTCGGGCAGCGCCCGCAGGCCGTCGACGGGCTCGTCGGTCTCGAAGACCAGGCGCTGCTCGCCGCCGGCGCGGGCGACCAGCCCGGCGGGGGTGTCCACCGCCCGCACGCGCCCCCGGGAGATGACCGCGACCCGGTCGCACAGGCGCTCCACCTCCTCCATGAAGTGGGTCACGAGCAGGACGGTCACGCCGCGCTCCCTGACCCTGGCGACCAGGTCCCACGTCTCGCGGCGGGCTCGCGGGTCGAGGCCGGTGGTGAGCTCGTCGAGTATCGCGACGCGGGGGCTTCCGACCAGCGCGAGCGCGACCGACAGCCGCTGGCGCTGCCCGCCGGACAGCTTGCCGAAGGGCGCGCGGAGGTCGAGCCCGGCCTCCTCGGCCAGGGCCCGCCAGTCGGCCGGGCGGGAGTAGAACGAGGCGTAGAGCGCCAGCGCCTCCCCGACCCGGATCTTGTCGGGCAGCGAGCACTCCTGGAGCTGCACGCCGACCTGTTCCTTCAGGTCCGCGTCCACGGTGACGGTGCCCGCGGTGGGCGTGCGCAGCCCGGCGACGCACTCGACCGTCGTCGTCTTGCCCGCCCCGTTGCGGCCCACGATGCCGAAGACCTCGCCCTCCTCCACGGAGAACGACACGTCCTCGACCGCCACCCGCGTTCCGTACGTCTTGCGGAGGTGGTCCACGGTGATGATTGCCATGCCGACGACGTTAGGAACCGGGCGGGCGGCCCGGAATGCGGCTGCGGACCCGGTGGGGGGTGCACTTTTCTCCACCCCCATCGGGCGGCTCGGGCCACTGTGCCGGCCCGGCGGCAGCCCCCAGACTGAAGGCATGACCTCAGCTCGCTCGGCCCTCACCGCCCTGGCACGGAGCACCGCCCTCGCCGGGCTCGCTCTGGCGGGCCTGGCCGCCGGCCTGACGATGCTGGCGGCGGTGCTGCTCACCTTCGCGGTCGGCCTGGTGATCGTCTTTCCCCCGGCCGTACGGCTCGCGCGGGCCGTGACCCGGCTGCAACGCCGGCTGGCGGCGCGCTGGTCGGGCATATCGATCGACGAGCCGTACCGGCCCGAGCCGCCCCCGCCGTTACCGCAGCACGACGGGTGGTATCGCGACGGCCGCACGCTGTACAAGCGGCCGACGATCCCGGCCTTCAACCTGCGGTGGCACTGGATGACGAAGGACCCCGCCACCTGGCGCGACTTCGCCTACCTGCTCGCCGCGCCGTTGACTAGCGGGCTCGTGGCCGCCGCTCCGCTGCTCGCGACCGCGTACGGCCTCGTCCGCGTGGCGGGCGGAGACCCCCTGGGCCTGGTCTGGGTCCTGCTCGCGGTGATCGTCGTGCCCTGGTACGCGCCGTGGGCCGTGCGCCTGCACGGCCAGGTCGCCGCCGCGCTGCTGGGGCCCACCGAGAAGGCCAGGCTGGCCCAGCGGGTCAGCCGCCTGGACGCCGCCCGCACCGAGGCCGTCGACTCGCAGGCGGCGGAGCTGCGCCGGATCGAGCGCGACCTGCACGACGGCGCCCAGGCCCGCCTGGTGGCGATCGGCATGACCATCGGCGCGGCCGAGCAACTGCTGGAAAGCGACCCGCAGGCGGCCCGGGCGCTGCTCGGCAAGGCGAGGGAGGCCTCGGCGACCGCGCTGCAGGAGATCCGGCGGCTGGTGCGCGGCATCCATCCCCCGGTGCTGGCCGAGCGCGGCCTCGGCGACGCCGTACGCGCTCTCGCCCTGGACAGCCCGCTGCGCACCCACGTCACGGTCGACCTGCCCGAGCGCGCCTCCGCGCCGCTGGAGTCTGCGGCCTACTTCGCGGTGAGCGAGCTGCTGGCCAACGCCGCCAGGCACGGCGACGCGACCGAGGCGTGGGTGGACGTGAGCGCGCAGGGCCCGGCGCTGCGCGTGACCGTGACCGACGACGGCCACGGCGGCGCGGACCCCGAGCAGGGCACCGGCCTGCGCGGCATCGAGCGCAGGCTCGGGGCGTTCGACGGCGTCCTCGCGGTGAGCAGCCCGGTGGGCGGCCCGACCACGGCCTTCATCGAGCTGCCCCGGGCGTTCGGGGTGCGGACGGCGCCGATGACCCCGTGGCGCTACTTCGGCCGCCTCTGCTGGGGGCTGTGGCCGATCGCGCTGTTCCCGCAGGGGCTGGTCGCGATGGTGCTGAAGCTCGTGGGATCGCCGGTGAAGTCCTGGTTCCTCGGCCTGCACGTGCCCGAGCCCTTCCAGTGGCCGGTCATCGTGGGCATGATTCTGCTCGGCGGCGGCCTGCTGGCCGTCGCGCTGGCGACGACGGCGCGGACCAGGGAAGCGGAGGGCGGCGCGTGCGGGTAGTGCTGGCCGAGGACCTGCACCTGCTGCGGGAGGGCCTGGTCGCCCTGCTGCGCGCGCACGGCTTCGAGGTGGTCGCGGCGGTCGAGTCCGGCCCGGAGCTGCTCGCCGCCCTGGTCGGCGAGCGTCCCGACGTGGCCGTCGTGGACGTGCGGCTCCCGCCGACCTTCACCGACGAGGGGCTGCAGGCCGCCCTGGCCGCGCGGCGACAGGTGCCCGGCCTGCCGGTCCTCGTGCTCTCCCAGCACGTCGAGCAGCTGTACGCCAGGGAGTTGCTGGCCGACGGGTCCGGCGGCGTCGGCTACCTGCTGAAGGACCGGGTGTTCAACGGCGAGCAGTTCGTCGACGCCGTACGCAGGGTCGCGGCCGGAGGGACGGCCATGGACCCCGAGGTGATCGCCCGGCTCCTGGCGAGCAACGCGCGCAACGAACCGCTCGGCCGGCTCACTCCCCGGGAGCGGGAGGTGCTGGAACTGATGGCCGAGGGCAGGTCGAACGCCGCGATCGGGCAGCGGCTGTTCCTCAGCGACAGCGCGGTGGGCAAGCACACGGCGAGCATCTTCACCAAGCTCGGCCTGGCGCCCTCCGACGACGACAACCGCCGCGTCCTCGCCGTGCTCGCCTTCCTGAACAGCAAGTAGAACCGGCCGGATTGTCGGTGCCGGCCGCTACTTTTGAGGTCGAGTCGTGGCGCAGGCAGGAGGTCGGGATGAAATTCCAGGTTAACCGCGACGTTCTGGCCGACGCGGTGGCGTGGGCCGCCCGGGTGTTGCCCGCCCGGCCCGCCGTGCCCGTTCTCGCGGGCCTGCTGCTGGAGGCGGGCGACGATCTGCGGGTGTCCGCCTTCGACTACGACGTTTCGGCCCGTGCCGACGTCGAAGCCGACGTCGCCGAGCCGGGGCGGGTGCTGATCCCGGGGAAGGTCCTGGCCGAGATCACCCGGAGCCTGCCCGCCCGGCCCGTCGAGATCGTCAGAAGCGGGTCGGAGGCGGTGCTCACCTGTGGCAGCGCGGAGTTCGGGCTGATCACGATGCCGGACGAGGACTTCCCCGCGATGCCGCCGATGCCGCAGAAGGTCGGCGCCGTGGGCGGCGGCGCCTTCGCCACCGCGGTCGGGCAGGTGGCCGCCGCCGCGAGCCGCGACGACACGCTGCCCATGCTGACGGGCATCCGTGTGGACATCGAGGGCGTGCGGGTGTCGATGGCCGCCACCGACCGCTACCGCATCGCCGCGAGCGAGTTCCTGTGGCATCCGGAGCGGCAGGACGCGCGGCACGGCGTGGTCGTGCCGGCGCGGGTGCTGGTCGAGGTGGCCCGATCGCTGCGCGGCGGCGAGGTGGCGATCGGCCTGGGCGACAACGTGGCGGGTTTCGAGAGTCAGGGGCGCACGACCACCGTGCGCCTGCTGGACGACCAGTTCATCGACTACCGGTCCCGGCTGACCGCGGAGTGGACGATCCACGCCGACGTGGAGGTGGGGCCGTTCGTGGAGGCCGTCAAGCGCGTCGTGCTGGTCGCCGAGCGCAACGCCGCGGTCCGGCTGTCGTTCTCCCAGGGACAGGTGCTGATCCAGGCCGGGGGCGGTGACATCGGCAGGGGCGCGGAGGTCGTCGACGCCGAGCTGGAGGGTCCGGACATCCAGATCGCCTTCCAGCCCCACTTCCTGCTCGACGGGCTGGCGGGCGTCGGGACCGAGCGAGCGCGCATCCACATGGATTCGCCGACCCGTCCCGCGCTGATCACCGACGAGGGCGAGGACCCCGGCTTCCGCTATCTCGTCATGTCCCTGCGGCTCGGCTGAGCCCTCCTCGCGTCTGACTGTGCTCGCCTGCTTGTGCTCGCGCCTGACTGTGCTCGCGCCCGCGGGTGCCGTTCGAGACGGACCCGCCGGGCGGGGGGCTCAGGAGGTGAGGGTGGCCGAGTCGGTGAGGGCGATGAGGATGTGCTCCATGCACGCGTGACCGGCCCGCTCTGCCGCGGTGGCGTCGCCGGCGGCGATCGCGCGCACGATCGCGTCGTGGGGGATGTAGTTCTGCTCCAGGGAGCCGCCGGCCGCCGCGATGCTCGCCCGCAGTGCCGCGGAGAAGTCGACGTAGAGGTCGATCAGCACCCGGTTGTGCGTGGCCTCGACGACCGCCACGTGGAAGGCGAGGTCGGCCTCGACGAACGCGTCGGGATCGCCGTCCGACCATGCCTTCTCGCGCTCGGCCAGCGCGGCCTCGATGGACGCGACGTCCTCGTCGGTCCGCCGCGTCGCGGCGAGCCGGGCCGCCTCGACCTCGAGGGCGCGCCGGACCTCCAGGATCTCCAGCTGCTCGGCCGCGCGCAGTCGCCTGGCCATCGCACCCGACAGTTCGCTGGTGGCCCGCACGTACGTGCCGTCGCCCTGGCGGCACTCCAGAAGTCCGGCGTGGGTCAGCGCGCGGACCGCCTCACGGACGGTGTTCCTGCCGACTCCGAGGTGCTCGGCGAGCACGGTCTCGGTGGGAATCTTGGCATTCATCTGCCAGGAACCGGAGGTGATCTGCTCCTTGAGCTGGTCGATCACCTGGTCCACGAGAGACGCCCGCTGCGCCGTCCGCAGGCTCACGTCAGCCTCCTTTGGGTTGCCAATCATCCGATGATGGAATGAGTGGTAGACCCTCATTATTCCAGAGCCTCCAGAACAAGTCCGGAGCCCCAGGAGGCTATCGAGCGAGCACCGTAGTGGTCATGGAGCCCGGTATGTTCACGCGGATTCCGACCGCTTCCAGGGCTCTACGATATGCCCCTGTCTGCCGGTCGAGGGCACCGGCCTGGCCCCACAGGTCGCCGAGCATGCGCCAGGCCCGGGCGGTCTCCCGGTCGTGCGCCTCGCCGTCCAGCAGGTCGTGGGCTCGGTCCAGCGCGGGAACCGGATCTTCGGACCGTGCCAACGCGATCTCGGCGAGAACCATGTTCGCGCTCGCCGCGGTGGTCCCCTTGGCACCGTCCAACAGATCCAGTGCCTGACCGGCGAGTTCGGCTGCGGATTCCGCGTCTCCGGTCCGGAACCGTACGAAACTCAGCACCACGAGGCTCCGCGCGTGCTCCTGCCGTTCGGACGGGAAGCCCGCGAAGACGTCCGCCGCGGACTTCGCGAGGTCGTTGGCTCGGTCCAAATCGGCGCCTTCGGGATCCGCCGCGGTGATACGAGCCCAGTGCATCGCGATGCGGGCGCGCCGTACGGCGATCCGGGCCGGACGGCCCGCCGCGAGGGCGTCCTCGGCGAGCTGCACGGCCAGGGCCGAGTCCTCGCCTTCGGCCGCCGTGACGCTGGCCTGCCACAGCGCGAGGATCTCCGCGCTGCGGTCGCTCGCGCGCGCCGGGCCCGCGGTCGACAGCACCCGCTCGACGTACGGCAGGCCGGTCTCGGCCTCCACCAGCGCCAGCGCCAGCTCGATGGCCAGCTCGCCCTCGATCACGCCGAGCCGGTCGATCTGGCCGAGCGCGTTGGCGCCGAGGTCGCGCGCCCGCAGGCGGTCGCCGGCCCGCTGGTAGCAACGGCACAGCGCGACCGTCAGCGGCAGGTCGGCGAGGCGCTCGGGGTGCGCGGCGGCCTCGCGGCGCAGCCGCTCGTACGCCTCGACGGCCCGGCCGACGCGACCCTGGGCCTCCAGCGCCCGCGCCACACCGAGCCGCGCGTGGGCGGCCAGCATCGCGTTGTCCTCACCCGCCGCCTTGACGATCTCGCCGAAGCGGTCGGCCGCCACGGCGGGATCGCCGTGATACAGCTCGAGCTCGGCATGTCGGAGGCCGAGCTCGGTGTCGATGCGCTGCCGGGGTTCTATCCCGTGGAGCAGGAACTCGGTGGTGCAACCGAGCCGCTCGGCGAGCAGCCGGGCGACGACCGGTGTGGGCGTCCGCTTTCCGGACTCAATCAGTGAGACGTAACTGTCGGACAGGTCGGGTCCGGCCAACTGGGCCTGTGACATGCGCCTGCTCAACCGCAATCCGCGGACGCGGTCGCCGATGGTTCCCTGACTCGGCATCTGGTCTCTCAGGGCGGGGGAAGGGTCAATAGTGTCGCCATAATGGCACGAAGCGACCGAATCGTGTAACCCTCCGTCAAGAATCACGACGATGAAGGTTCGATCACGGTGTCGAGATAACGGACGGGCCGCCGTCGGTCAGTCGTCGTCCCCGTCCTTGCTGGGGAAGATCATCTGGCAGACCTCGAGGTACAAGGTCTCCGGATAGGGGATGTGGGGGACGGTACGCAGGGCCTGATCCTGGCCGGCCGACTCCATCACGAACTCGCCATAGCCGAGCATGCGGCCAAGGAGCGAGCGCTGGAAGCTCATGTCGGTGACCTTGCTCAGGGGCATCATCGCGACCTTGCGCGTGATGAGGCCCGTCGTGAGAAGCATGCGCTGGGAGGTGACGACGAAGTAGTCGACCGACCACTCCGCGACCTTCCAGACGAATCGAACAAGCAGGAGGAGCCAGGCCCACCAGACGAGGGCGAGGGCCTGGCTCGCACCGTTGTCGCTCAGGAACTTGCTGAGGACTCCGGCGAGGATGAGCCCACCGAAGATCTCGGCGACCGGGCGCAGGAGAACGGCGGGATGGCGCCGGACCATGATGACTTGGTGTTCGTGGGGGAGGAGGTAACGGTTGACCGACGACGGGGCCGAATCCCCGTGGGTCACAAGTCTCATGTCAGGGTGGCGAAGAACTGCGCCATCGAGTCGGCCGCGCTGACGATGCCGTTGAAGGCCCCGTGAACCGTGTGGGCCGCGTCAGTCGGTCTCGTGAGCAGATAGAAACCCGCCGACACGATGAGCGTCCACTTGATGACTTTCTTCGCCTGCACCGCCGTCACCACTCCCATGACCAATACATTACCCAGACGCCCCGTTTGGTAAAGCGGCGAACCGCCAACGGGTTTCGTGATCGCGACGGCGTCAGCCCCGCTCCGCCGCGGCGGTCGCTAGGACCCGCAGGTGCTTGCGTGCGATGCGCTCGACCAGTGCGGGGTGCGCGTGTCCGGTGACCTCGATGGCGCCGTGGTGGGCGGCCTGAACGCACCGGGTCACCGTCGCGGGAGGATGCACCCCCGCGAACTCGTCCCTGAGCAGGGCCTCGAGCTGTTCGTAGTGCTCGCCGGCCGGATGCTGGATCATCGCTCTCCCTGGTGGCGCGCCGCTCGCGAGAGCGCGAGGTGACGTCGTCATCACAGTGCGTACCCTATCGGGCGCGCAGTGTAACCAGAGGTGAGATGGGGACGGACCACGCGGAGAGGAAGGGAAATCAGACCCCGGGGAATCAGACCCCGGGGGAAATCAGACCACGCCGTACAGGCGGTCGCCGGCGTCGCCGAGGCCGGGCACGATGTAGCCGTTCTCGTTCAGCCGTTCGTCGAGGGCGGCCGTCACCACCCGGATCGGCCGGTCGCCGCCGCGGAACGCCTCGTCCAGGTACGCGATGCCCTCCGGGGCGGCCAGCAGGCAGATCGCGGTGACGTCCCGGGCGCCGCGGTCGAACAGGAAGTGGATCGCCGCGGCGAGGGTCCCGCCCGTCGCGAGCATCGGGTCGAGCACGTAGCACTGCCGGCCGGACAGGTCCTCGGGCAGCCGCGTCGCGTAGGTCTGGGCCTTGAGCGTGGACTCGTCGCGGATCATCCCGAGGAAGCCCACCTCTGCGGTCGGCAGGAGCCGGGTCATCCCGTCGAGCATGCCCAGCCCCGCGCGCAGGATCGGCACCACGAGCGGCGCGGGGCGCGCCAGCCGTACGCCGTGGGTGGGGGCGAGCGGTGTGTCGACCGTCACGTCGGTGACCCGGACGTCCCTGGTGGCCTCGTAGGCGAGCAGCGTGACCAGCTCGTCGGCCAGGCGGCGGAACGTCGGCGAGTCGGTCCGCACGTCGCGGAGAGTGGTGAGCTTGTGGGCGACGAGCGGGTGGTCGACGACGAGGGTCTCCATGGGTAGAGAAGTTACCGTCTCCTGGGCAAACCCTCGACGTCGGCTGAGTCTTTGATCACGATTTGGAGTGAGAGCCGTACGGTACGCCTCCGATTCTGCGACCATTGCCTGCGTGAAGAGCGTGCGGTGGGGAAGACGATGACAGACGTGGACACTCTTGACTTCGCCATCGTCGTCTATCGCGAGGAGGACCGCTGGGAGGCGGAGATGCTCCCGGTGGCGCTGACCTCCGATCTGGACGGACTCATTCACGCCCTTCGCCAGACCCCCAGCATGGGAACCACGATTGGCATGGTCGCCGTAGGGGATGACTTCTTCGTGGCGTTACGGGTCTTCGGCGAGCAGGTGGACGTCTTCCTCTCGGACATCACGGCCGCCTGGGAGTGGCCGCTGGCGCAGCAGGTCCTCGAATACCTCGACGTGCCCGTGCCGGAGGAGGAGGAGCTCGACAGCGTGCTTCCCGCCGGGGACCTGTCCATCTTCGCCGACCTCGGGCTCGACGAGATGGAGCTGGGCGCGCTGTCCGGCGACCTCGACCTGCTGCCTGACGAGGTCCTGTCCAGCATCGCCGCGCGGCTGGGCTTCTCCCAGCCATTCGAACGCGCCGTCGACGCCGCCATCGGCTGACCTGGGGAGACGGCAATGCCCTCCAGATCCAACCTTTTCTCCGCCGGTTTCGCCCGCATCGACGGCCGCTGGGCCGGCGCCGAGGTCGACCTCGGCGAGGCCGAGATCGCCGACGACCTGAGCGACGCCCTGCAGGAGGCCCTCGGGCTCAGCGGCGACGAGCTCGCGCTGCTGTGCGTCGAGGTCGAGGACGAGTGGTTCGCGATCGTCCGCTATCAGGACGACCTCGACCCCCGCGTGTTCATCTCCGACGCGCACGCCGTGCAGAACGACCCCCTTGGCGAGATCTTCGCCGAGCTGGCCGGCGTCGTGGTGGACAAGGACGCGCCCGACCTCGGCATCCGTCCGGTCGGCGACCTGGAGCTGCTCGGCGACTTCTCGCTGAGCGCGGAGGAGCTCGTGGAGCTCAGCATGGAGGAGGGCGTGCTGCCCGCCGACATCCTCTCCCTCATCGCCGAACGGCTCGGCTTCGCCGACGAGCTCGACCGCCTGCGGTGACCGGCTCGCCGCCGGACACGTACGAGGCCGCCATGCGGCTGGCGCTGGCGGAGGCCGTACGGGCGGGCGGGCGCGGCGAGGTGCCGGTCGGCGCCGTCGTGCTCGGCCGCCGCGGCCGGGCTCGGTGGCGCCGGGAGAGGTGCTTGCCGCGGCGGGCAACGACCGCGAG